>JBKJQC010000191.1:0-16467 GCA_046593995.1 Polyangiales bacterium | reverse complement strand
ACCCGAGTCGCCCGCAGCGCCACCGTCGCTGCCACCCGCGCCGCCGCGGGGATCGGTCCACAGGTAGATATTCGTGTCCCGGACACCGGGCGGTGCCAGTGCGTCGGGGGGGAAGGCACTCGCCGTGAACGCGATCAGGTGCCCGGAGCCGTCGATGCCAGGCCCATCCGCGGAAATAGTGGCATCGGGGAAACCGGCTCGCGGTCGGGTGACGACCGACTCGGTGCCAGTCTCCAGATCCAACCGAACGATGACGCGACCCGCGGACGTGTACTTCGCGTTCGCCGAGACGTACGCGGCGTAGCGCCCGTTGCCGCTGAGCGCCAGCGCCGTGTGCTGGTTCGAATAGTAGGTGCCCGAGGCCACCTTCCGCGACGCCTTCGTGTCGAGATTGTAAAACCACAGATCCGAATTGGAGGAGAAGACCACCCGCTTGCCGTCGTCGCTGGCGTCGAAGTCACGGAGCTCGAGGCGCGCGCCCGCGGCGTCGACATTGGCCATCGCCGCCGCCTTGGAGGCGATCTCCAGCATGAGCAGGTCGCGTTCCTCCACCGGCCGCCCGACCGCTGCTCCTGAGCCGCGAAACACGGCGCGCTTCCCATCCGCCGACAGCATGGCTCCGTAGGCGCCCACGGAAGCGCCTTGCGTGCCGGCGCCCTGCAGCGGGACCTCGACCCACTTTGCTGCGCTTGCCGACAGATCGCGCAGGTAGGGCTCCCGGGGGCGCAATCTGCCGTGCTCGAGCCGCTCCTCGCTGTCCGCGAAGAGCAGCAGCCTGCCGTCGGCCGACAGGTCCCCTTCGAATCCGCCGGGGCCGTCGGTCATCGAGCCGAGCTGGGTCGTTGCCGCCGGCCTGTCGCGGACGAAGACCTTGGGGGAGCCCTGCAGACCGCCGGGTGCAAAGGTGCCCTTCGAAAGGAAGAGCACGCGTCGGCAGTCGTCCGACACGACGCGGTTGTGGTTCCAGTTGATCGTCCCCCCGCCTTCCGTCAGCTTCGCGTCGGGTTGGTCCGCAGGTACCTGGCCGCTGCTGTCCACGCTCACCTTCTCGAGTTGCTCGGCCCCACCCAGCTCAATCACGTGCACGCCGGTGCGGGCTCCGCCGCCGAGCTGCGAGCCGCCCGTCTCCAGCACGATGCATCCACCGCCGCCCGCCATGAAGACGCGCGAAAACGGAAAGTTGATGATGCTCGTCGCGCCAGCCGGCAAGTGACCGACACGTCGGATGTGATTTTCGGACGTCGCTGCCCCGTCGGCGCTCCCGCCCGAGTCGACGCCGGGATCCGAGCCTCCGTCGCCGCCCGAAGTAATCCCCGCGTCACTCGGGCCGCCGCTGCTCCCGCCGCTGGAGCACGACGCCGCACACATGGAAACGAGCGCCGAGAGAACGCACGGAGAGGTGTATCTCATGGGTGGTAAAAGAGGGTAACAGGGGTCGTCGACGCCGCCAGGCCGATTTTGGTGCGATCCGACTGGATGGTCTTCCGGCTGCTCGCCGCGCAGGAAGATCTCGTGGTCTGCCACGAGCTTCACTACTTACAGATGGTGTGCGAGAAGCTGGCGAAGGCGTACCGTTTGCTCGACACGAAGGCCGCGGTCGACGAGCTGGTCTCGAAGCACACCGGGTTCGCGACGTTTGTTGGCGCGTTCTTCCTCGGCGCGCTCAAGGACGAATACCTGGAAAGGACGCGCAGCTCGCGGGCCTCATCGCTCGCGCGGGAGATCGAGAAGCTCGCTCCCGCGATCGACCGCGCGGACGCCCCCGAGAACGCCGAGTACCCATGGCAGCGCGATGGGAAGATCGTCGCGCCGTGCACGTATGAGTTCCCGTCGCTCGAGCTGCTGCGACAACCGGGCGGTCGCGCGTTCCTCAATCTCATCGACCGCGCGCTTGCCGATTTCGAGCGTCTCGCGATCATCTGAAACCGCCGCGAGACCGCCCCCAGCGCATCAGTCGAACATCACGGGACTGTCAGGAAGACCTCGTCGTCGGTGACGCGACGATAGACGAGAACGATCGGCGACGGTGTGGAGCGCTCATCGCCGCGGCTTCAGCGATCCGACCACGCGCGCCAGTGCCGCGTTCTGCTCCTTCGTCGCGGCGGCCCGCGCCCTGGACAGGTGCTTCGGCGCGTCGTGGCGCGCGAAGTCCGTGACGATGCGCACGAGCCCAGCGTATTCCTCTGGAGTCGTCGTCACGGAGAGGCATCGGAAGTACGCGGGGAGTACCTTGTCCCAGTCCACGCCCACCCGCCAGGATCCGCCCTCGTCGGCGAAGAACACGACGTCGTCCGCGTCCTCGTCGATGCATCGGAGAAGCGCGAAGAGCAACACGCTCGTGGGTTGGGAACGCCCCGCCGCCGACGGTCACCTCAAGAAGCGTGGAACGGATTGAGCAGCCTGATGCCGGTGCGGAGCAGATCCTTGGTATTTCGAGTCACGAGCACGAGATCATGCACGAGCGCCGTCGCGGCCAGGAGCCCGTCCACCACGGGAAGTCCGAACGCGGCATCGAGACGTCCCCACTCCTCCGCGACGGCACGATCGATGGGTAGCAGGCGGTCTGCGTATGCCATTTCGACGCGCGCGAGCCAGCGATCAAGAGCCCGGGCGGAGACCGCATCGCGCCGGCGGAGCGTCTCGATGCCTCGACGGATCTCGCCGACCACCAGCACGCTCGAGAAGAGCGCGTTGTCCTCGACCTTGGCGAGCCACGCGCGCACGTGCGGATCGGCGCGACCGCCCTTGCGTAGCTCCGAGAGCACGTTCGTGTCGACCAACAAACCGCTCACAGGGTGACACGCCGACGCTTGGAACGCGGGCGCGCGAAGTCCTCGTCCTCTCCAACATCTGGCATCGACGCGAGCAAAGACTTGAGCGAGCCCGCGGTAGTGGGGCCGAGCAGCGCCTGCTTGAGGATCTCTCGGTGCTCCGCTTCGGCAGAACGACCGTGCTCGGCTGCGCGCCGCTTGAGGTGGGTCACCACCTCGGGAGGGACGTTGCGAACGATGAGCTGACGCATGCTATCAATGATAGCAACTCGCTTCGCCCGCGCAAAGCGGCCGCGCCTCATCGTCGGTCGCGTTGCCGAATGCGACTCGCGGTATGCCGGGCAAGAAGCGCGCGCTGGTGGACGCCGTCCTCACCGAGGACATGGAGCGCGGTGTGACCACGGAAGCTGCCCTGCGCAGGGCCCGCCACCGGGGCCGCTCACCGACACGGTTCGGCGCTAGACCAGACGATGCCGTACTTCGGGTCGAGGGCCTTGTTGCAGCCGTCGCCGTTCGACGAGAAGTGCGCTTGCTGGATGCTCTTGAAGGTGACGCCCGCGAAGTGGACGTCGTGCGCTTGCCAGCTCTTGCTGCCGACGAAGGTGACCGCTGCGTCGCCGCCGTGCTCTTCGGCGCCTGCGTACTCGATGGTGGTGTCGGTGATCTTCGCGCGCTTCGTCTTGTCGCCGAACAAGAGCCCGACCCAGTCACCGGCCTTGGGCGTCTTCGAATCGCTCGTGAGCGTCACGCCGTTGGCCGTGAGCTCCGCAGGGCCGCCGGTCCCGATCTCGAGCCAGGTCTTCGGCGCGAAGCGGAGCACGGCGCCCTTCGCGAGCGTGAGCGAAGCCGGTGCGTCGTCCGTGCCGTCGACCTGGATCGGCTCGGTCACGTGGATGCCTCCCTTGGTCATCGGGAAGACGCCCTTGCCGGTGATGGCACCGCCGATCACCTCGATCTCGCCGTCGATGTCGTTGCCTTCGCCGAGCCCAGCGAGCACCGACGCGACGACACGCAGCGCGCGCTCGTTGTCGACGAACGTGTTCTTCTCGAAGGCCGCGAAGCCGCCGTTGCCATGCCGCGCGCTGATCGCTGCGGTCTGATTGTGGCGCAGCGTCGTCTCGCGGATGGCGACGCGCCCCTCGTCCTTCGGCGGGCGCAGGAGAGTGATCGCGGCCTGGCCGCCGTGCGTCGCGCGTCCTGCGTACTCGATGACGGCGTGCTCGATGGTGCTCCCCTTCCCGACGGAGTCGTCGAAGACGATGCCGACCCAGTCGCCGGCCTTGGGCGAGGACGCCGCAGAGGTGAACACGATCGGCTTGTCCTTCGTGCCGCGCGCGACGATGCGCGAGCCTTGGTGGCCGACCTCGAGGAACGTGTCCGCATGGAACCGGAGCGTGACGCCGGGCTCGATGGTGAGCATGCGCCCGTAGCCGACGAGGACGCTCTTCTGCAGGTCGACGACGCAGCCAGCCTTCAAGACGAAGTCACCGTCGAGCTTCGCCGGGAACGCGCACGTCGCGCCCGCGAGCAGCGCGGTGCTCCCAGGCGCCGCCGGGACGTTCGCGAGGGCAGGACCGCCGCCCGTCGCCGCGATCGCCGGCTTGGACCCGGAACCCGCAGTTTCCTCGCGGCGATTGCAGCCGAGCAGAGCTAGGACGACGAGAAGCGTGGCCAACGACGCACGGCGCATGGTCGATAGATGGCCGAAGCGCCGATCCATCGCAGTCGCGCTCCGCTTTCGGCCTCCGCTGCGACGGCGCGGCGACGAACCGACGCGTGTCAGTCGGCCTTTCTGCAGATGGGGACGCCCTCTGACTTGTTCCCCTCCTCGAACCCGCCGCAGTCGTGATCGCTCGAGGAAAAGGCCGCGTGCTCGTTGTGGCGGAACGTGCAGTTCGCGAACTTCACGTTCTTCATCTTCTTCGCGGGCTCGTCGTAGAAGGTCACCGCAGCGTGGCCGTGCCCGCCGCCCCCCGCATATTCGACGACGCAGTCTTCGAGCTTCGCCGTCGCTTTGCGGCCGATGATCAGGCCGTCCCAGTCTCCGCTCGCCGCGGACGCGTTGGTCGACGTGAACACCGTCCCCTTGCCGATGAACCCGCCGCCGTCGCCGTTGCCGAGCCAGACGTGGTTGCCGTGGGCGAGCTTGATCGTCGTCTTGTCGGCGAGCGTGACCATCGCTGCCTCGCCCTCGCCGTGGATGACGAGGTTGCCCTCGACGAGCACGGGGACCTTCAGCTTCGGCCACTTCTGCGACTTGTGGATCGTCCCCTTGATCTTGATCGGCTCGGCGAACGTGTTCTCGCCGACGGAGCCCATGACGGCGGCGTCGAGATCGAGCGACACGCCGCCGTTGTCCTTGAAGACGTTCCCCTCGAGCTTGGCGAACGTGGACTTCGGCTTGTCGTTCCAGATGCCCGACTTGGAGTTGTGCTGGATGGTGCTGTTCGTGATCGACACGCGTCCCGGGTTCACGTCGCCGTAGAAGCCGATCGCGCCGTGCGTCCAGCTCGCGTGGCCGGCGTACTCGATGGTGACGTGGTCGAAGACGTTGCCGGCCGTCGTCTTCGACTCGAAGACGATCCCTTCCCAGTCGCCCGCGCTCGGTGAGGAGTTCGCCGAGGTGAAGACGATGGGCTCGTCCTCGGTGCCCTTCGCGACGATCTTGCCGTAGTCGACCCAGAGATGGATCCCAGCCTCGAAGGAGAGCTTCGCGCCCTTCTCGACGGTGAGCGTCGCGCCGTCTTCGAGCTTGATGTTCTCCTTCACGACGACCTTGCAGTCGCCGCCCACCGTGAAGTCCGCCTTCAGGTCTTTCGGGATCTTGCACCCCTTGCCCCCCTTCGCCTTCGGCTTGGACTCCTCTTCGGCCGTGGGCTCCTCATCGTCGCCCTTCTTCGCCTTGCTCTTCTTCTTCGCGCCGTCGTCGTCGGACTTGGTCGCCGCGCTCGATTTGCCTTCGGCGTCGTTCTTCTTCTTGCAGGCGGGGGCGGCGACGAAAGCGGCCAAGACGAGGAGGGCGACGGTGGGGCGGTCGAGCATGAACGCGACGCTACGGCCTCGCTCGCAGCGAGTCCAAGAGCTGCTCGCTCACGCCATGTGCGTCATGCCGACAGACGTCGCCCGTCAGCCCCCATCACCCGCCAGCCTTCCGGCACGGGCATGACGGGAACGTCGCTCTCTTCATGCTCGGTGGTGTGCACGCGCCGTGCGAGCGAGAGCGCCCCGGCCATGCCCGGTCCTTGACACGCAGCCGATAACACGAAACTTTCGTGTGCGAAACATCCTGCAGCGGACGTCGCTGCACACTCGGAGTCGTCGTGCCGCGCATCCCCGAAGGCTACAAAATCCAGGTCGATCGCATCGTCGAGACGATCATCTACCTCTACACGGAGTCACGGCGCCTCACGAAGGACCAGGCCGCCAAGCACGGCCTCACGGGACCGCAGCTGTCCGTCGCGAAGATCCTCGAGGACATCGGCGACCTCTCGCTGTCCGAGCTCTCCGAGCGCATCAACGCGCAGAACAGCACCGTCACCGGCATCGTCGACCGCATGGAGCGTGAGGGGCTCGTCGAGCGCAAGCGGAGCTCCGACGACCGCCGCGTCGTGCACATCCGTCTGACCAAGAAGGGGCAAGAGCTCGCGCGCTCGATGAAGTTCGAGCCGTTCGAGATCTTCAAGCACGCCTTCGAGCACGCGCTCACCCGCGAGGAGCTCGGCCAATTGGTCCAGCTCCTCGACAAGCTCGCCACCCACGTACGCAAACAAGTCGCCGAAAAACACTCGAACGGCGCCGCCAAATAGCACGCAATCGGATTGAACACGGAGGCACGGAGGCACGGAGGCAAGAGGAGGTCCGTGAGGTGCTGCCGCTCGTAGGCCACACCATCCTCGCCGCCATCGAACACGATGGCGCTCGGGCATGCAGGAGCGACGGAGACGGATCGACGACGATCGGCAGACTGCTCGAACCTCCGTGCCTCCGTGCCTCCGTGTTCAATCTTCTCTGACTCTCGACTGACGACTGACGACTGACGACTGACGACTGGAGGACTCCAAGATGACCGACCCGCTCTCTGCCGTCGCGAAGATGCCGAGCCACGACGTCCGCGAAGCGTGCGTCGTCACCTGCGCCGTGACCGGCGTGCTCGCGAACCGCGACCAGTGCAAGAACATCCCCTACACGCCCGAGGAAATCGGCGAGGAGTGTCGCCGCGCCTATGAAGCCGGCGCCACCGTCGCGCACATCCACGCGCGGAACGACGACGGCTCTCCGACGTTCGCGCCGGCGGTGTTCGCGCGCATCCGCGACGAGGTCCGCAAGCGGTCGCCCATCGTCCTCAACTACTCGACCGGCACCATCCTCGAGGACGTGAGCGATCAGACGACCTACATCCGCGAGAGCCGCCCGGAGATCGCCGCGCTCAACATGGGCACGATGAACTACGCGAAGTACTCCGAGAAGCGGAAGAACTTCGTCTTCGACATGGTCTTCCCGAACACGTACGGGAAGATCATCAAGATGCTCTCGGCGATGAACGAGGCAGGCGTCAAGCCAGAGCTCGAGTGCTTCGACACCGGACACACGCACGGCATCTGGCCGCTCATCGACATGGGCATCCTCAAGCCGCCGCTCCAGTTCTCGTTCATCCTCAACGTGCTCGGCGGCATCCCGCCGACCATCGAGAGCCTGCAGCTCCAGACCAAGCTCATGCCCCAGGGCTCGGAGTGGGAGGTGATCGGCATCTCGCGCGTGCAATGGCGCATGATCGCGGCCGCGCTGGTCATGGGCGGGAACATCCGCTGCGGGCTCGAGGACAACTTCTACCTCCCGAACGGCACCGTCGCGCAGTCGAACGGCGAGCTGGTCGACGTGGCGGTCCGCATGTGTCGCGACATCGGACGTCGTCCGGCCACGATCGACGAGACCTACGAGATCCTCGGTCTGCGAAGGCCGGGCTGAGGCGCTCGAACATGGAAGCGCGCAGCTATCGCAAGTTGATCGTCGCGCCCCATCCCGAACTGGGCAGCCCCGTCGCGACCATCACGCTGAACAACCCCGAGCGGCGCAACGCGATCGGGCCCGAGATGATCAACGAGCTCCGCTGGGCGCTCGACGATGCTGCCAGTGATGCTGCCATTCGTGCCATCGTGCTCACCGGCGCAGGAAAGGCCTTCTGCGCCGGTGGCGACTTCCAGGCGCTGACCGGCGGCGAGGACCAAGCCCTCCCGCTCTTCGGCGAGGACGGAAGCGACTACGCGAAGCTCCTCGAGACGATGGCCGGCTACGGCAAGCCGATCGTCGCGCGGGTCAACGGCCACGCGATGGGCGGTGGCCTCGGGCTCGTGTCGGCGTCGACCTTCGCGATCGCGTCGACCAACGCGCAGCTCGGCACGCCCGAGGTCGACGTCGGCCTCTTCCCCATGATGATCATGGCTCCGCTCGTGCGGCTCGTTCCGCGCAGGCGTCTCGTGCAGATGATGATCCTCGGGGAGCGGATGGAGGCGCACGAAGCCGTCGAGTACGGGCTCCTCAACTCCTGCCATCTCCCCGAGGAGCTCGACGCGCAGGTCGTGGCGCTGTGCGCGAAGCTCGTGACCAAGGCTCCCCTCGCGGTGAAGCACGGGCTCGAGGCGATCCACGCCCAAGATCAGAAGGCGCTCACCGAGGCGCTGCCGCTCTTGCGCGACAGGCTCGCCGCGCTCCTCGCGACCGACGACGCGCGCGAAGGATTGCTCGCGTTCCTGCAGAAGCGGAAGCCGGAGTGGAAGGGGACCTGATCGAAGACGTCCGCCCGCGCGACTTCGCGTATTCTCACGCCATGTTCGAGGCGGTCGAGACGGTCGAGACGGTCGACAAGGCAGTGTACGAGAAGCGCGCGGCGAAGCTGCGAGCCGCGCTCCTCGAGGCGCAGTACAAGGTGCTGGAGGCGAAGCCGTTCCCGGTCGTCATCGTGATCGCGGGGGTCGACGGCGCCGGCAAGGGCGAGACGGTCAACCTGCTCACCGAGTGGATGGACCCGCGCCACGTCCGCGCGCACGCGCTCGGCGCCACGACCGACGAAGAGCAACAGCGCCCGACGATGTACCGCTTCTGGCGGCGGCTCCCCCCCAAAGGGCAGATCGGCGTCTTCTTCGGCTCCTGGTACTCGCAGCCGATCGTCGCGCACGCGACCGGCGACGCTTCGAAGAAGGACCTCGAGAGCGCGATGGGCGAGGTCCGCCACTTCGAGACCATGCTGGTCCGCGAGAGCGCGCTCATCGTGAAGCTGTGGTTCCACCTCTCGAAGAAGGCGCAGAAGAAGCGCCTCGAGGAGCTCGAATCGAGCAAGTGGACCAAGTGGCGCGTCACGAAGGACGACTGGCGCCGCTACGAGAACTACGACGAGTTCGCGCAGGCGTCGGAGCGCGCGATCACCGCGAGCCACACCGAGGACGCTCCGTGGATCCTCGTGAACGGCGCCGACGCGCGCCACCGCTCGCTCTTCGTCGGCGAGCAGCTGCTGCGCGCGATCAACGAGCGACTGGCGGGCACCGAGAAGAGCGCCGAGAAGAGGGAAGGCGCGAAGCCGAAGAGCGAGACCGCAAAGGCGACCGCGAAGAAGAAGGGCGCCGCGAAGAAGAAGGCGGTCCCGGCGTCGAAGGCCAAGGCCCCGATCGTGCGCACGCTCGACCTGACGAAGAAGCTCGAGAAGGACGACTACGAGAAGCAGCTCGTGAAGTACCAGCGCACCCTCGGTCTCCTCACGCGCGACCCGAAGTTCGCGGTGTTGTCGCCGGTGCTGGTGTTCGAGGGCGCCGACGCGGCCGGCAAGGGGGGCGCGATCCGTCGCCTGACCCAAGCGCTCGACGCGCGCATGTACGACTTGATACCGATTGCGGCGCCGACCGACGAGGAGCGCGCGCAGCCGTATCTCTGGCGCTTCTGGCGACATGCGCCGCGCGACGGCAAGTTCGCGATCTTCGATCGCTCCTGGTACGGCCGCGTGCTCGTCGAGCGAGTCGAGAGCTTCTGTCCGGAGCCCGCGTGGCAGCGCGCCTACGCGGAGATCGTCGACTTCGAGGAGCAGCTCGTGCGCGCGGGCTGCCCGATCGCGAAGTTCTGGCTCCAGATCAGCAAGGAAGAGCAGCTGAAACGCTTCAAGGAGCGCGAGGACGTCGCGTGGAAGCGGTTCAAGATCACCCCCGACGACTGGCGCAACCGCGAGAAGTGGGAAGCCTACGAGGTCGCTGCGTCGGAGATGGTCGAGCGCACGAGCACGAAGAAGGCCGCTTGGACGCTCGTCGAAGCCGACGACAAGCACTACGCGCGGATCAAGATCCTGAAGACGGTGTGCGAGACGATCGAGGCCGCACTGTAGCGATCCGGTCGGCGCCGATCGGTCTTCCCCGAGGACCGTCCGTCATGCAAGACGGTCCATCGCCTGTGCAAAGGTGCGCCTCGCGTCGGACGGCGTGAGTCCGGAGTAGGATTTCGGGATGGGCTCGCGAAAGGTTGCCTGGCTGCTGCTCGCGCTTTCGGCGTGCGCGCCGGATCGAGTGCCGGGTGATGGCGGCGCGGATCGGACCGTCCTCGACGAGCTCGAGCGAGTACGCCTCTTCCGAGGACGCCTCGGTCGCGGTGGCACGCTCGTGCGCTCGTCGCGTGGGTTGCACCGGATGCAGCGTCCATCGCTCAGCTCCTCCGTGCTCCTCGGTGGTCCGCTCGACGTCGTGCTCCCCACTTCGCCCGGTGGATCGCTGCACATCGGCGTCCTCGGGAACCCGGACGTGTTCGTCGAGCTCGAGGAGGAAGACGCCGCGACGGGCAGCCTCGAGGTCGCCGGTGCGGCGGCGATCCTGCACGACCTTGCGCGCAGAACCGACGTCGTCCGCGTGGTCGAGGAGCGATCGTTCGAGGAGATTCGCGTGCACCGCGAGGCGCGCGCAGAGATCGCCGTTCGCTTCCGGGTCGGCAGAGGCCCCGGGGTCTCCGCGGTCCGAGAGCGCGGCGGCGTGATCGAGGTGCTCGACCGGCGCGGCTTCGTGCGTATCGCGACCGAGCGTGCGTTCGCCGTCGACGCACACGGCGTGCAGCGCGATGTCGCGCAGCACCTGTTCGGCGATCGCCTCGTCGTGGAGCTCGACGCGCGGGGGCTCGTCGCACCGATCTACGTAGATCCGGTCTGGACGACGAAGGGGGCCATGAGCACACCCCGTATCCGCGCGCAGGCGACCGCGCTCGCGAGCGGGCGGATCCTCGTGACGGGGGGCATGACGAGCGCGACCGGCGGCTATCTCTCGAGCGCCGAGGTCTTCGATCCGGTCACTGGCTCGTTTGCCGTGGTCTCGTCGATGGGGTCGCCTCGCGCGCGCCATTCCGCGACCCTCTTGCCGTCTGGCAAGGTGCTCGTCGTCGGCGGCAGCATGTCGGGTGGCGGCGCCACGACGACGTGCGAGATCTTCGATCCGGACGCCGGAACCTTCACCCCGACCGCCGCGCTACCGACGGCCGTCGTCGCGCACACGGCGATCGTCCTCCAGGACGGCAACGTGCTCGTCAGCGGGGGAACGGGGTATGCGTCGGCGCACATCTACTCGACGGTCTCCGGCTCGTGGGAGAGCGTGGCCTCGATGTCGCGCGCTCGGGAGTCGCACGGCACATTGCTGCTACCGAACGGAAGGGTGCTGGTCGTCGGCGGCGAGCGGATCGCCGGATTCGGCAGCGGCACCTCGACGACCGAGATCTTCGATCCGACGACGAAGACGTGGAGCGCTGGGCCGTTCACAGGCGCGCCTCGGTACGGCGACGGCGTCGCGGTCTTGCCCTCGGGGAAGGCGTATTTCGTGGGATCCGGCGACGGCGCCGAGATCTACGATCCGGGCACCGGGGTCTTCACGCGCGCATCGACATCGCCGTTCCCGACCCGCCAGTTCCCGGCGGTGCTGCCCGTGGGCAGCGGACGGGTCCTCGCCGCGGGCGGCACGCAGATCGACCCCGCCGGATTGTCGTTCGCTGCCGTATTCCATCCGAGCGGGGCGAGCGAGTCGGTGTCCCCGATGCACGAGGAGCGAGGCAGTATGGCGTTCGCGCCCCTGCCGCTCGGGCAGGCGTTGATCGTGGGCGGCGCGCACATCGAGGCGGGCGTGCGGGTCGTGTCGTCCACCGCGGAGGTCTTCGCGCTCCTCGCCCCAGGCGTTCCTTGCACGGGCAACGCCGAGTGCCTCGCGGGGGCGTGCGTCGATGGCGTGTGCTGCGACACGAGCTGCCGCGGGCAGTGCCAAGCGTGCGACGTCGTCGGAAAGGTCGGCACTTGCTCGCCCGTGTCGGGGAGCGCACCGCACGGGGCCCGGATGGCATGTCCTGCGCCGAGCCATGTCTGCGACGCCGGAGCGTGCAGCCCGAAGTGCGCGAACGACGACGAGTGCGCGAGCGACCACTACTGCGACGCGGCGGTTTGCGTGCCCGTGAAGGCGCGCGGCACGGCGTGCACTCGCGCGCGCCAGTGTCCGATCGAGGCCTGCGTCGACGGTGTGTGCTGCGACTTCCCATGCGATGGGCAGTGCGAGGCGTGCGACGTCCTCGGGTTCATCGGAACGTGCGTGGCCGTCGCCGGCCCGCCGCACGGCGCGCGGACCTCATGCGCAGCCGTTGCGAATGCGCCATGTCAGACGCGCGTCTGCGACGGACGGGATCCGTTCGCGTGCAAGAGCTGGGTCGCAGCGGAGACCGTGTGCCGTCCGGCGACCTGCGAGGGCACTGCGCGCACGAGCGAGGCGCGCTGCGACGGCGCGGGCGCGTGTCCTCCGCCCGACACGGCGCCTTGCGCGGGGTTCTTCGCATGCGCGGCCGATGGCAAGAGCTGCCGCACCACCTGCACGACGAGCACGGACTGCGGCGACGGTCATGACTGCGCGGCCGGGAAGTGTGTTCCGCGACCCGATGCGACCTGCCCCGACGGACAGATCTCGATCGCTAGAGACGGCGCGCGCACGGACTGTAGTCCCTACCGATGTCGTGCCGACGGCAAGTGCGCGACCGGTGATTGTCGCACCGCGCTCGAGTGTGCACAGGGTTTCGTGTGCACGTCTTCCGCGACCTGCGAGGCGCCGCCTCCGCCCCCGCATACCGGAGGATGTGCGTACCGGACATCGAGGACGCCTGCCGGCGCGCTGCTCGTCGGCCTCCTCGCGCTCTCGCTCCTGCGACTCCGTGCGCGCGCGAGGAGCACGTGAGGCGCGTCGCGTTCGCATCGCTCTTCATGCTCGCGTGCGCGTCCGATCGCAGCGTGCCGACGGTGCGCACGTCGGTCCTCGACGCGCTGCGCGCGTCCTCCGCGTTCGGCGCTGTCTTCTCGTCGCGCGCGACGCTCGTGCGTACCGAGCACGGATTCCACGTGCGCGCGGCGAGTGGGGTATTCCGTCCGGCAGGGCCGCGGCTCGAGGTGACGTTGCCGGCAGTAGGGGGTGATCCGCTCCACCTCGGCGTGGAGGGAGATCCCGACCTGTGGATCGAACTGACGCCGCGCGGTGCTCGACCGGCTGTCTCGGATCCGAGCGGAGCGATCCTCGTCCAGCGTGACGTCGAAGACGCGACCGACGTGGTGCTGGTGGCCGACGGTGTCCGCGTGGAGGAGATCCGTGTGCTGCTTGGCCCACGAGCGCCATCGCGCGCGCGCTATCGTATCGCGCACGGGACGCACGTGTCGTCGGTGCGGGTGGAGGACCGGCGCGTCGAAGTGCGGGACACCGAGGGCCGGCTCCGCATCGTGAGCGAGCCCCCGTTCGCCGTCGATCACCACGACGTCCGACGGGACGTGCTCGTGCGCATCGACAGGGGTGACCTCGAGACCACCGTGGACCTCGCCGATCTCTCCTTTCCGGTCTTCGTGGATCCCGCATGGACCGCGGTCTCCGCGATGTCGACGCCACGGAGTCAGGCGGTGGCGACGGTGCTCGCGGACGGGAAGGTGCTGGTCACCGGAGGGAACGCGGGGGGTGCCCTGTCGACCGCGGAGGTCTTCGATCCCGTCACCGAGACGTGGTCGTCGGTCTCGTCGATGTCGATCAGCCGCGCCGGCCACACGGCCACGCTCCTCGGGAGTGGAAAGGTGCTGGTGACCGGCGCGGGCACGACGTGCGAGGTGTTCGATCCGTCGAACGGCACCTTCGCGCCCGCCGCGCCGCTGCCCGCCATCGTCATCTCCGGCGCGACGGCCACGCGGCTCGCCGACGACTCGGTGTTGCTCGCGGGCGGCTCTTACGTGGGGGCCATGTCGACGGCGTACCGCTACCTCCCGGCTACCAACGCATGGGAGACCGTCGGCGCGCTCACCGCCGCACGCACCGGGCATGCGGCCCTGCTCCTCGAGAGCGGCAAGGTGCTCGTCTCGGGGAGCTCTGCGTCCGGGGGCAACCTGTCGAGCGCCGAGCTCTACGATCCGATCGGAAAGACGTGGACTGCCACCGGCTCGATGAAGGCCGCACGCGCGGGGCATCAGCTCGTGCGGGTGTCGGGCGGCCGCGCGCTCGCTGGCGGAGGCTACGCAGGCGCGGCGGAGACCTACGAACCCACCGCCGGGTACTGGCAGGCGTTCACCCTTCCGAGCTCGGGAATGCCGGTGTCGCTCACCAATGGGCACGTGCTCCTCGCCGCGACTTCGCAGTCGAGGGTCCTCGATTCCTCGGGCGGAACGCTGCGTGACGCACCAGGGATGGGCAGCGCACACGAGCTCGGGATGTTCGTACCGCTCCCGAACGAACGCGCGCTGGTGGTCGGTGGCATGCAGCCACCGATCGTCGTCTCGACCGCCGAGGTCTTCGCGCAGAAGGACTACGGTGCGGCGTGCGCCGACTCCGGGGAGTGCCGCTTCGGCAACTGCATGCAAGGCGTCTGTTGCAATCGAGACTGCTCCGGGCAGTGCGAGTGGTGTGCGCTCCCCGGGAAGCTCGGCACCTGCTGGCAACTCGATGGCGAGCCGCCGCGCAACGGCACGAGCTGCACCGCTCCCGCGAAGCTGTGCAGCAAGGGCGCGTGCGCCACCCTCTGTGCCAAGGACGTCGACTGCCTGAGCGGCGCGTTCTGCAACGGTGGCGCCTGCGCAGACAAGGTGGGACTCGGATTCAGCTGTGCGCTCGCAGCCGCCTGCTTCAGCGGCTTCTGCGCCGACGGCGTCTGCTGTGACGGAGCCTGCGGCGGGCAATGTCAGGCCTGCGACACCGAGGCAGCGCACGGGAAGTGCACGGCGATCACCGGGAAGCCGCACGCTGGACGCCCGGCGTGCAGCACGGACCCGACCAGCCCATGCGCCGCGCGCGCATGCGATGGAGTGGTCGGCATCGCGTGCGTGGGCTTCGCGGCAAACGACGTCACGTGTCGAATGCCGACCTGCGCGGATGGCGTGCTGACCGAGGGCGCGACGTGCAACGGGAAGGGCCTCTGTCCTGCGATCGTCTCGACTCAGTGTCCCTACTTCTTCGCTTGCGCGGCGGATGGGACGACCTGCGCGACGTCATGCGCGGACGACGCCGGTTGCGTGAAGGGGTATACCTGCCAGGCCGCTCGCTGCGTGGAGATCCCGAGCTCCCTATGTCGCGACGACGTCACGTCCCGCGCGCGCGACGGCACCGAGCGGCGCTGCGAGCCGTACCGCTGCGGTGCGGCGGGCGCGTGCGTGACGGCTTGCGTGTCCCAGTCCGACTGCGCTCCGGCCTACACCTGCACGTCGCAGGGACGCTGCGAAGCGCCGGCGGTAGTCGACGGGTCGGACTGCGGCCTCGCGCGCTCTCGGCAGGTGGCTCAGGGTCCGGTGGTCGCCCTGCTGCTCGCGGCGCTGTACGTAGCGCGCCGCAGACGAAGGCAGACGCGGCCGAGCAGCAGGCTTGCTCGGCTACGGCACGGTGAGGGTCTTTCGAGATCCGTCCGGTAATTTCCGGCCTCTGGTTGGCGGAAGCGCAAGGGAATCGAACCCTCCGGCCGCCCCGTGAAGGACGAGCCCACCCGTTTTGAAGACGGGGGCGGGCACCAGTCCCGCTAGCGCTTCCAGAGACTCCTTTGTACACCCGCCGGTAGCGACTCGGGTAGCGAGGAGGCCTCACCATTCGCCCGGACCGTGTCGAGACGTGTCGAGGCGTGTCGGCCGTCCCGTCACCCGGCGCGTGCCACATGCGCAACGCCGACATGGCAGTCGCAACCACCGCCCTCGACGGGCAATGAGTCTGGAGAAGCGCGCAGCGGCCGAGAAGACCTCGGCGAGGAAAGTCTGCGCGGCGCGGAGACAATCGCAGACCGCGCCGACGCGACGCCCGCGCGGCTCGTCGGATGCGCTGGTCGGATGCGCTCGTCGCTCCGCCCGAGACGGAGGTCGCCGCGGATGTCAGACGCAGGGTCGACGCCGTGCGCACGCAGGCGGCGCAGGCGTGGATCCGTACGTCCTCGACTTCCTCGCCAGCACGACACCTTCAGCGAACGCGGGTCGCTCTCTGTCTCTGCGGTGGCTCGACCGCCACGAGCAACAGCTCGGCGAAGAGGCGCTGAACCAAGAATCGACGAGCATCGCCTCGAGCCGCGATCCAGACCCTGAAAGTTCGCTTGTTATTTTCGACGCGGTGTCATTTACTAAATGACATGGCGACCAAAAGAACACGGTCGACGGACGAGCTGGCGCCTTACGTGGAGCATCTGCGCATGCTGCCCTTCGTTCGGGGCGCTCGCG
>JBKJQC010000583.1:0-5223 GCA_046593995.1 Polyangiales bacterium | reverse complement strand
TTTCGGCGTCAACGCAGGGTTGGTGAGCGAGCTTGTCGGAATGTATTTGCACGACCGCGGCTCGGTCGACGAGCAGTGGCGGGCGTACCTCGACGAGCTGATCCGCGGAGGCGATCGTGGTGCCTCGGTGCCCGCTACCGCGAGCCTGCCGCCGGGTCGGTTCGAGGGCAACGCGCCCGAGCTCCTCAAGGCGGTCAAGCAAGCCGGCGTCACCCAGCTCATCGCGACGTACCGCGCCCGCGGCCATTTGCTCGCGCAGATCGATCCGCTCGGGCTCTTGATGCTGGAAGCACCCCCCGCGCACTCGGACTTCGCGCTCGAGACGTTCGGCCTGAGCGAGGCGGATCTGGACTCCGAGTTCAGCGTCGCGGACATGCCGGGCGAACCGACGGCGACCCTCCGGGAGATCGTCACGCGTCTGCAGGCGACCTACTGCCGCTCGATCGGCGTCGAGTTCCGCGACATCGAGGAGCCCGATCAGCGTCGCTGGTTGCAGGAGCAGATGGAGTCCACGGGAAACCGCATGGAGCTCGACGGCGCGCTCACGCGGCGGATCCTCACGAAGCTCACCGAGGCCGAGGGCGTCGAGACGTTCATCCACAAGAACTTCGTCAACGCGAAGCGCTTCTCGGTGCAGGGCGGAGAGTCGTTCATCCCGCTCCTCGATCTCCTGATCGACAAGTCGGGCGAGCTCGGCGCCGAAGAAATGGTCTTCGGGATGGCCCACCGCGGGCGCCTCAACGTCCTCGTCAACATCATGGACAAGAACGTGCGCGAGCTCTTCGCGGCGTTCCTCGACACCGAGCCGGAGCGTCACCTCGGCAGCGGCGACGTGAAGTACCACCTCGGCGCGTCGACCGACCGTCTGACCAGCTCGGGGAAGACGGTCCACCTCACGCTCGCGTTCAACCCGAGCCACCTCGAATTCGTGAACCCGGTCGTCACCGGCCGCGTGCGCGCGAAGCAGGATCGCAAGAAGGACAAGTCGCGCCGCAAGGTGGTGCCCGTCCTCATCCACGGCGACGCCGCGTTCATGGGGCAGGGCGTCGTCGCCGAGACGATCAACCTCGCGCGTCTCGAGGGGTACTGCACCGGCGGCACGGTGCACGTCATCATCAACAACCAGGTCGGGTTCACCACGCTCCCCAAGGACTCGCGCAGCACGCGCTACGCGACCGACCTCGCGCGCATGCTCCGCATCCCGGTGTTCCACGTGAACGGCGAGGACCTCGAGGCCGTCGCGCACGTCGCGCGTCTGGCGGCCGAGTACCGTCAGCACTTCGGTGCGGACGTCGTCATCGACCTCCTCTGCTACCGCAAGTTCGGCCACAACGAGACCGACGAGCCGCGGTTCACGCAGCCGACGATGTACGCAGCGATCGACAAGAAGTCGTCCATCCGCGATCTGTTCGTCAAGGAGCGTATCGAAGCCGGCGTCGTCACGCAGGCCGAGGTCGACGAGATGATGAGCACCATCTACAAAGGCTTCCAGGACTCGTACGATTTCGTGAAGCGAAGCGACGTGTCGTGGGTGCCGAACGCGATGGGCGGCGTCTGGATCCCGTATCGCGGCGGCCGCGACGCAGCGACGCCCGAGGTCCCCACGCGCGTGTCCCAGCAGACGCTCGTCGACCTCGCGCGCAAGCTCGCGACGATGCCGCCGGGATTCAACGCCAACCCGAAGGTGGCGAAGGCGTGGCAAGAGCGCCTGAAGAAGCTCGAGTCGGGAGAGCCCTTCGACTGGGGCACCGGCGAGGCGCTCGCGTATGCCACCTTGCTGGCGGAAGGGACGCCGATCCGTCTCTCCGGACAGGATGCACGGCGCGGAACGTTCACCCATCGCCACGCGGTGCTCTTCGACGGCAAGACCGGCGAGCGACACTGCCCGTTCGATCACCTCGGCTCGCAGCAGGGGAAGTTCGAGGTGTTGGACTCGCCGCTCAGCGAGCAAGGCGTCCTCGGCTTCGACTACGGCTACTCGCTCGACTACCCCGACGCGCTCGTGATCTGGGAAGCGCAGTTCGGCGACTTCGCGAACGGCGCGCAGGTCATCATCGACCAGTTCATCACCTCGGGCGAGGACAAGTGGCGCCGCCTCTCGGGGATGGTCCTGTTCCTCCCCCACGGATACGAGGGGCAGGGGCCGGAGCACTCGAGCGCGCGTCTCGAGCGGTTCCTCCAGCTCGCCGCCGAAGACAACATCCAGGTCTGCAACCTGACGACGCCCGCGCAGATCTTCCACGCGCTCCGTCGCCAGGTGCTGCGCCCGTGGCGCAAGCCGCTCGTCATCATGGCGCCGAAGAGCCTGCTCCGCGCGCCCAACTCGACGGTCAAGGACCTCACCGAGGGCACGTTCCAGCGCGTGATCCCCGACGCGACGGACCTCACGCCGGAGAAGGCGAAGAAGCTGATCCTCTGCAGCGGCAAGGTCTATTACGACCTCGCCGACGCACGGAAGGCGAAGAGCGCCGACGACGTCGCCATCGTCCGTATCGAGCAGCTCTACCCGGTCGACGACGCGCTCCTCCAGGCCGTCGAGAAGTACCCGCGCAACATCCCCGTGGTGTGGGTCCAGGAGGAGCCCTGGAACGACGGCGCGTGGTGGTTCGTCAACGCGCGCTTCGGCGACTGGTTCCGCCGCCGCTTCGAGAGGTTCAGCTGCGTCGCGCGCGACGAGAGCGCTTCGCCCGCGACTGGCTCGCATGCGTCGCACAAGCTCGAGCAGGCGCGCCTCCTCGAGCAAGCGCTCTCGCTTTGAGGGCTCGTTCGCAGATGAACGCCGCGCCGGCCGCCACCTCGACTCAGTTCCAGGTCGAGGTGCTGAGCGTCGGGCACTGACACGCTTCCGTAGTCGTCACGCTCGCGAGCCCGAGGAACGGTGTGCCCGCGGTGTAACACCAGAGCGCGCAGGCGGTCGGATACTGCGCGACTGCGCACTGCGAGGTTTGGCCGCCGGTCGTGCACTGCGCGCTCGTGACATTGTTCAGCGTGCCCCCTTGGGTCGCGACCCAGGCGGCCTTTGCCTTCTCGGCTTGTACCGAGTCGTACGTTCCGACGGCGACGCAGTCGAAGTAATCCTGTCCGAGGCCGTTCACGTGCTTCGTCTGGCACCCCGTACCGCAGCAGCCGGGGGTGCCGGTGCTCGTCTCGCAGGTGCAGCCGCCGAGGGCGGGCGCCGCTTCGCAGTTCGTGAAGCCCTTGTTGCACGAGTAGATGCACTTCGTCCCGTCGCAGCTCGCGAGTGACGCGTTGAACGGCGTGCAGACCTGCCCGCAGGTGCCGCAGTTGTTCACGTTGGTGCGGTCCGCCTCGCACCCGTTCGTGTTCGTGCCCGACTGCTCGCAGTCGGCTTTGGTGCCGTTGCACACGTAGCTGCACTTCGCCCCGGAGCACGAGGGAGTGCCGGTGGTCGTGTCGCACTGCGTGCCGCACGCGCCGCAGTTCGCCGCGGAGATCGCCGTCTCGCAGCCGTTCTTGTCGACGCCGGACGTGTCGCAGTTCAGGAAGCCGGGCTTGCAGCTCGCGTAGCGACACTTCGTGCCGTCGCAGGGCGTCGTCGGGTCGGGGTTGCTGCGCGAGGTGTCGCAGACGTTGTCGCAGCTCCCGCAGGAGAACGGGCTCGTCTTGCTCGTCTCGCAGCCATTCGTGTTGAACGCGCTCTGATCGCAGTCGAGCTTGCCGTCCACGCAGACGTACGAGCACTTGCCGCCCGTGCAGGAGGGCGTGCCCGTCGTCGTGTCGCACCGTCGACCGCAGCCGCCGCAGTTCAGGAGCGCGCCCTCAGCCTCGCAGCCGGAGGTGTCGAACGTGACGGCGTCGCGGACGTCCGGGGTCACGCCGTCGGTCGGGACCGGGACGTCGCCGGCCTCGGTCACGTCGTCGGCGACGGCGCTGTCGCCGTCGACCATCGTGTCCGCGTCGAACGTCGCGTCGCCGTCACCCTTGGGCGAAGTGTCGGTCGCAGTGCTGGCGTCGCAGTCCCCTTCGACGCAGTCGACGACCTCCAGATCGGAGAGACCGGCGACGTTCGCGCAGCCCGGGCCGGCCGACGACAGCGCCGCCAGGAACGCGAGGCATCGGTCGAGACGAGGCGCGACGCGCGGAACGAGGCGCCGCGGCCCCGGGAGAGACATGGCGACAAGAATGCGCCCCGACGCCCTCCAGGGCAACCAACTGCGTCGACTACGCCGGGCCTTCCTCGCGGGCCGTGTCATGCGCGAAGATGCTCGCATGGGGTCTCGCCGCGGCCGACGTTCCGCGTTCGCTCGCGGTATGCGCAGCCGCGCGGCGATCTGCGCGCTCCTCGCCGTCTTCGGCCTGACGACGCTCACGTCGATGCCGCGCGTCGCCCGTGCGGAGGCGACGGCCGCCGAGAAGGAGACGGCGCGCGGGCTCATGAAGAAGGGACGCGCCAAGCGCGACGCTGGCGATCACAAGGGCGCGCTCGAAGCGTTCGTCGCCGCCGATCAGATCATGGACGTCCCGACGACGGCGCTCGAAGTCGGGCGGTCGCAGATGGATCTCGGGCTCTTCGTCGAAGCGCGCGACAGCTTCTTGCGTGTCGTGCGCATGCCGCACCAGCCGAAGGAACCGACGGCGTTCGCCGAGGCACGGAAGCAAGCGGAGTCCTTCGCGCACGAGCTCGAAGAGCGGATCTCCACCCTGCAGCTCGTCATCACCGGCGCATCGCCCGGCGCGAAGATCGAGATCGAAATCGACGGCGTGAAGGTCGCGTCCGCGATGACCAAGGCGCCCGTGAAGGTGAACCCGGGGGCGCACGTCATCGTCGTGACGGCGTCCGGCGTGAAGCGCACCAAGGAAGCGAAGCTCGGGGAGGGCGAGGTCAAGGAGATCACCATCGACCTCACGCCGTCGAAAGACGAGACGCCCTCCGCTCCCCCACCCGTGGACGCACCTCTGCCGCCGCCGTCGTCGGGCCTCGGCACCGTGGCGTGGATCGGGCTCGGCGTCGCGGGCGTGGGCATCGTCGTCGGCAGCGTGACGGGGGTCTTCGCGCTCTCGAAGACCTCGTCGGTCAAGGAGCGCTGCGTCGGGACGCGTTGCCCGCGCGACACGGAGGACGACGTCGCGAGCGCCCGCTCGATGGCGACGATCTCGACCATCTCCTTCACGATCGCGGCGATCGGTGCGGGGACCTTCGTCATCGGATTGCTCACCAAGCCGTCGCCCGAGGCGGCGCCGGCGACCACGTCGAGCAGCACG
>JBKJQC010000122.1:0-5648 GCA_046593995.1 Polyangiales bacterium | reverse complement strand
AGGGGCCGGCGCGCTTCGGGAGATCGATCGGGCCCGAGCGTAGGAGCGCCGACACCAGCTCCTGCTTCTGACGCCGCGCCGCGACGCGCTCCTTGCGGTGATCGCCGATGTACGGCCAGAGCCGCGACCGGATCGCGTCCGGAAGGACGTTCTCGAGATACTCGAGGGCCGTCCCGCGCAACACGAGATCGTCCGAAGAGAGCGCGCGCAGCGCGAGCCGCATCGGATCGCGATCGAATGCGAGCGAGAGCAACACGAAGACGTGCTCGAGGCTCCGACTGGTGCGGGCGCGCAGGATGCGCTCGAGGAACGGGAGCTTCGCCTCGTCATCGTACGCTTCGAGCGGCGGCTCCGCGTCCCACAGGCTGCGATCGACCTCGACCTCCTTGCACGCCGCATCGAGGATCCGCTCGCGCGGCACGCGGAGCTCCGGCCGCTCGTCCGTGAGCCGCGCCAGCGCGAGGCCCGCAGCCCAGCGCACCTCGAAGCGATCGTCGAAGAGCGCGTCGGCGAGCCCGTCCACGGCTTGGGCGAGGGCGCGCTGCGAGGTGCACCGGCCGAGGACCCGGGGAAGCCTGCGCCGCACCTCGAGGTGCGTTTCGGGCGAGAGGAGCGCGTCGGTGAGCTCGCCGACGTGTTTGTCGGCGACCCGACGGAGCGCGACGATCGCGTCGTCGTGTAGCTTGGGATCGCCGAGCAGATCGATCGCCCAGGGCACGAGCCGACGATCGAGGGGCTCCTCGCGCCGGAGGACCTCGAGGGCGGCTGCGGGATCGATCGACAGCGCAGTCACGTCCGCTGACACCTCTTCTTGCGACCGCGACTTGTCCTCCGGCTGCTCCGTTGGATCGTGCCACGCCCAAGGGGACACGAACTCGCTCGACGACAGCATCTTCTCGCGGCGGAGCGCCTCGATCTCGCGCATCAACGCATCGCGGTCGACGCCGACGAAGGTGCTCGAGACGTTGAGGTCACGGCCGCGGAGCCGCGGGGCTCCGCGCTCGAGGTTCTCCTCGAGCGCCCGCACGTAGCCTCCGTGCAGCCGACTCGCGACGAGGAGCATGGCGATCGCCGCGAGGGCAACGACGAGCAGGAGGATCCAACGCGCCTTCGACGGGAGCGCCCACAGCACGAGCATCATGAGGCCGCCGCCGAGCGCGGTGCCGAGTCGATCGAAGCCGACGTCGATCAGCGTCTTCGTCGAGCGCTTGCGGTCGAGCGGGATCGGCGTGAAGAGGAGCTCGTAACCGCTGCGGTAGAGCGAGTTGGAGATGACCGACGTCGCGCCGCGGACCAGCGCCGCCGCCCACAAGCGCGGGACCTGCAAGCCGAGGAAGCTCCCGACCAGCACGGTCGCCGGCAGCACCGCGATGGTCCCCGCGATGCCGAAGCCTTCGAGCGCAGCGCGACTCACGAGCACCTGCGCGAGGAAGGTCGCGAGGCCGACTGCCATGTGGAAGAGCGCGAAAAAGCTGAGGAGCCGCGGACCGCTTCCCCACGTGGCGGTCGCCTGTGCGGAGAGGAGCCAGTCGAGGAGCGCGTCCGTCATCGCGACGAGCGCGACGACGAGCGCGAGATCGCGGAGATAGGGGACCGAGCGGAGCACATTCGCCGCGGACGGTCCGACCTGGGTCTGCCCGGTCTTCGGCACAGCCGAGTCGAGCACGGCGACCGAAGCGAGCGCAGCGATGCCGTGCAGCACCGCCATCCCGGCGAGCATGCCGCGGATGCCGAGCGAGGATGCGGCGCTGAACGCCAAGACGCCGCCAAGCACGCCGCCGATCGTCCCGCCGGACGCGATGCGCGAGACGTAGCGCTTGGCGGTGCGCGGATCGAAGCGCTCGTTGATCAGCGTCCAGAACGCGCTGATCGCGGTCGCGCCGAACACGGCCATGTGAAGGTAGACGATCAGCGCGGTGAACGCCGGAGACGCGGCGTGGATCGTCCACTCGATCATCGACAGCGCAGCGCTCGCGGCGAAGGCGAGGGGGACGACGCGCCCCGGCCCGTGACGCGCGACGAGCCGCGTCGTCGCGAGCACCGCAACGAGCGAGGCGAGCGCGGAGGCGATCATCGCCTTCGGAAGCGCGCCGATGCCGTAGCTCGAGAGGAACAGCGCGTCGCGGGTCGCCTTGCCGACGACCTGCTGTGCGATCGCGGCCGCCGACGCGACCATCGCCGCGCCGGCCGCGCGCACGACGGCAGGACTCGTTCTCCGCTTCGACGCGCTCATCCGGGCGCGGCACCCTAGCACCGTCTCCCCAGCACAAAAACAAGGGCACAAAAATCGAAGCGCCGCGCCTCGATACGAGGGCGGCGCTTCTCACGCCCGCGGCGGGTGCCGCGGGAGATCACGTCCGCGGCGGGTGCCGCGGGGCGATCACTTCTTCTTCTTCGGGGCAGCGGTCGGCTTGGCAGCAGGCTTCTCGGCCGGCTTCTCTTCTTCGGCCGCCGGCTCGTCCTTCTTCTCGGCCTCGTCGTCGCCCTTCTTCATCTTGAGCAGGCCTTCGGCTTCCGCGCCCTTGACCTCCTTGATGTCGAGCTCGTAGCCCGCGCCGCCCGAGAGCTTCGCGACGTGCGCCTGGTCGACGTCGGTCACCTTGATGCTGTAGGTGCCCTTCTCGGCGCCGAGCAGCACGGTGGCGGTCGCGTGCGAGCCGTCGGTGCCGAGCTCTTCGCCACCCTTGGTCACGACGACCTTGGGCCAGAGGCGCATCATCTCGCTCTTGCCAGTGCCCTTGACGGTGATCTTGAAGGCGCCGTCCTTCGTGACCTTCCACTCGTGCGTCTTGCCCGAGTTCGAGGTGAATCGATCCGTGCAGACGCCTTCCTTGAGCGCGTCGGTCATGTTCTCGCAGTAGTTCTTCCCCTCGGGCATCATCAGCCCGACCGGGATGCCCGCGACGCCGATGACGCCGCCGAGGGCGAAGCCGAGGATCGCGTTGCGCTTCGTCGATCCGACGAGCGCGTCGCGCCCCTTCGTCGAGACGAGGACCTTGCCGAGCATGCCGTCCTGCTTGGTGATGACGCCGCCCGCGAGCTTGCCCATCACGTAGAGGTTACCGTCGGCCGGGACGATCTTCTCGATCGCGCGGACGCTGGTCGTGCGCTCGTCGCCCCCCGAGTAGGGCACGTGGCACTGGTAGCTGCCGAAGACGAGGTCGCCGTAGCTGACGTTCTGCGCCTGCTCGAACGACTTGGTCAGGTCGCTGTCGACCTTCTCACGCGCGTCGACGCCCACCGGGCCCGAGCCGTCGTTGAGATAGAACTGCGAGCCCTGCTCCGTCGTGGTGACGGTGGACGTGCCCTTCTTGGTCTTGACGCCGTCCTCGGTGCTCTCCTGCTTCTCCCACATCCGCTCGACCTTGATCTCGTAGTAGATGCAAGGCTTGCCGGAACAGGGCGCGATGAGCGGCTGCTGGACCTGGATCGCGCCTTCACAGCTGACCATGCCCTTCGCGTCGGCGACCTGCGGGTTGGCCGCGATCTCCCCCGTCTTCTTGAAAGGCGCCGCGAGGATCTTCTTCATCTTCGTCCACTGAAGGACGCCGAAGATCACACCGACAAGACCGAGCACCGAGATGATCAGACCCACCACCATTGTCCGCGCCTCCAGAAACTGGCCGCACCCCATGCGGCGAGGACGCGTAAGAGAGCATCAATCGGCGTCACGCGCCAAGGCGAAGTGTTGCGATTCCGTCGAGAGCACGTCGTGGGCCTGACTCAGCAAAGGACTGGGAAAACCCGGACGGACGCGACCGCAGTCGAGATATTCAAGCGAGATTTGCTGAACGGTTCGTGCTTCCCGCCGGGGCACTGTCGCGGTACCGCGAGGCGATGAATCGCTTCGGACGATTTCTCCTCGCGACGTCCGCACTTCTCCTCGCGTCGAGTGTGGGGGCGGCTCCGCCTCCCAAAGCGGCGGCGAAGGGAGCACCGGCGCCGGCCAGCGCACCGCTTCGTCCGAAGCTCGCGATCGAGCGATTCACCCTCGCGAATGGCCTGCGGGTCGTGCTCAACCCCGATCCGACGTCTCCCACGCTGGCGGTCGTCGTCTGGTTCGACGTCGGCTCCCGCAACGAGCAGCCCGGCGAGGGCGGCTTCGCGCACCTCTTCGAGCACATGATGTTCGAGGGCAGCGCGAACGTACCGCGCGGCATCCACGACAAGGTCGTCGAAGGGCGCGGCGGGAAGTTGAACGCGTCGACCAGCGAGGACTGGACCCGCTACTTCGAGCTGATGCCGTCGAGCGAGCTCGCGGCGACGCTCTACCTCGAAGCGGACCGCATGAAGTCCCTGCAGGTCACCGAGGAAGCGTTCGAGAACCAGCGCAAGGTGGTCCAGGAGGAGTACCGCATGCGGGTCGACAACTCCCCGTACGTGAAGGGGTATTTCCGCCTGATGGAGCTGATCTACGAGGGGTACCACCCCTACGCGCACCCGGCGATCGGCTCGATGCCGGAGCTCGATGCGGCGAAGCTCGCGTGGGTCCAGGCGTTCCACAAGAGCTACTACGGCCCGAACAACGCAGTGATGGTGGTCGCGGGAGACTTCGATCCCAAAGACGCCCGCACGCTGATCGAGAAGTACTTCGCGTCGATCCCGAAGATCGCGGTGAAGAAGTACGACGACAAGGAGTTCGGCGGCCGCACGACCCCGAGCGGTCCCGAGCCGGTGATCGACGGGAACGCCCGCGCGCCCGCGACGATGTTCGGGTGGACGATCCCGAAGGATCGCAGCAAGGAGCACTACGCGCTCGAGATCGCCTCGGTCGTCCTCGCCGGCGGTGAGTCGGCGCGGCTCAAGGTCAAGCTCGTGAAGGACCTCGCGCTCGCGCAAGACGTGAACGCGTCGACCGAGGACCACCGCGGTCCGGACGCGTTCGTCATCGACGCGCACCTCTCGGAGAAGGCGAAGGTCGAGGACGTCGAGAAGGTGATCTGGGCCGAGATCGACGATCTCGCGAAGAAGGGGCCGACGGCGGGCGAGCTCGCGAAGGCTCGCGCGAAGATCGAGCACTCGTTCCTCTTCGGCCTGCAGGCGAACCTCTCGCGCGCGATGTCGCTCGCAACCTTCGAAGGGCACCACGGGGACGCGTCGCTCCTCGTGACGGAGCCGGATCGCTACCTCGAGGTCACTGCCGAGGACGTGCGCGCAGCAGTCGCGAAATACCTCGTGCGCGCGAAGGTCGCGCACGTACGCGTCATCCCTGCGCCCGCGCCCGATGCCCCAACGACGGCCGCGCCCGCCACCAAGAAAGAGGGCAAGTGATCATGCGCGCCGCCTCCGCAACGTTCGCCCTCGCCCTGGTCCTGCAGGGGGGCTGCGGCAGCAATCCCCCGGTGATCCCTCCGACGCCGATCCCGGTCCTGCCCGCGCCGACCGCGCACGAGACCGCGCCGAAGGGGCCGGATCTCTCCGCAATCCCTGCGCCGGGTACGCCGAAGCCGCTCACGCCGAAGCCAATCTTCACGCTCACGACCAAGTCCGGCGTGAAGACGATCGGCATCACCGCGAAAGAGATCCCGGTCGTCCACGTCCGCGTGGTGGTGCGCGCCGGGAACGCCACCGCGGTACTCGCGGGCAAGGACAAGACGCGCGCCGGCATCGCCAACGTCGCGGCGGAGCTCCTCAAGGAAGGGGGCGCC
>JBKJQC010001119.1:0-6501 GCA_046593995.1 Polyangiales bacterium | reverse complement strand
GGCCTCCTAGAGTGGGTCTAGGGTCTAGGGTCTAGGGTCTAGGGTCTAGGGTTCTGCAGTCATGCAGCTGTGAGGTCTTCGCTGCCCCGCGGGCCCGGTCATCAGTCGTCAGTCGTCCGAGAGCGAGAGCGAGAGCGAGAGCGAGAGCGAGCAACGGCGAGTTGCGTTCTCGTCGTCTCGTCTCGTCTCGTCTCGTCTCGTCTCGTCTCGTACTGATGACTGAAGACTGACGACTGACGACTGACGACCTCTCGAGCAGCGACCACGCTTCGGCGGCGATCTCTCGCTCGACCCTCTAGCAGGGCAGCGTGTCGCGCCGGCTCTCCGGGTCGACCTCGAGGTCCTCCCACGAGAGATCGTCCCAGGTCCCGGGTCTCGACGTGACATGGTCCTTCTCCTCGTCGTCGAGGCAGCCCCACGTCATCTCGAGCTCCCTGCGGAGCGCCTCGCCCTCTGCGCTCACCGCGGCGAGCTCCGCGAGGAGATCGGTCGCAGCGCGCGTCAGCTCCTGGATTCCCTCGTCCCCCATGCTGCGCACGGGATCATCAGATCGGGGATCCGGGGGCCAAGTTTTCCAGACCCCCGTCAGACACGATAGGTCGCCGGCTCGCGGGCGATCCCGCGTCTTCCCCACGCCGATCAACGTAGCCTCAGAACGTGAGATTGTTCTCCACGCACAGCTTGCCGTCGCTCGTCGTGCGGCAGGTGGTGCCGGTCGGGCACTCGTTGCCGACGGGGCATTGCACGCGCATGCAGTACTTGGCTCCAGCGCCGGTGCCGGAGAAGGTCCGGCAGGCGTAGATCGACGGGCACCCGCCTGCGTTGGTGCAGGTCTGGAGGCCGCACCAGCCGCTGCCGGTGAAGCAGTTCTGCCCGGGGAGGCACTGCGTGTCGGTGGTGCAGCTCTGGGTGCACGAGCCCTGCGTGTCGGTGCCGCCGCAGGTGTACGACGTCGGGCATGCGGACGCGGGGCAGCCGCCGCAGATGCCGCCCGGTCCGTTCGCGCGGCAGTCGCCGCTCACGCAATGCGAGCTCAGGTAGCACTGGCCGCGCGCGAGGCCGGCAGTCTCCGCGGGCTGCGCGTCCCTCGTATCGGCGGTGACGACGTCGGCGCTCACGTCGGCTGTCACGACGTCCGCTGTCACGACGTCCGCTGTCACGACGTCGGCAGCCCCGTCCGCCTTCGCG
The DNA here is from genome assembly GCA_046593995.1 of Polyangiales bacterium. Classification (GTDB taxonomy): domain Bacteria; phylum Myxococcota_A; class Polyangia; order Polyangiales; family JADJMO01; genus JALHOE01. The sequence goes on along the minus strand of JBKJQC010001119.1, from coordinate 5,313 downwards.
TCGGTCGAGGCGTCGGTCTTCGTGTCCGAGCTTGCATCGGTGTTCGCGCCCGTATCGGCGACTACGGTGCCGGTGTCCGTGGGGACCTGGGTGTCGTCGGCCGAGCCCGTGTCGGTGACCGCGCCGGTGTCGGTCGCCGCGGAGCCGTCCGCGTCGACGTCGGCGTCCTCGAGCACGGGGATCTCCTCGTTCGTGTCCTCGGAGCAGGCCGCGCACGAGAGGAGAGCGAAGAGGGCGAAGGGCAGGATGCGACGCATGGGAGGCGCGAAACACCGCGATTCGGGCCGGCCGTCAACTCGAGCCGAAGTTTGTCCTTGCGCACGACACCTACATGAGGATACATACTCTCTTATGTCGGGACACGTCCTCCAGATGCTCGCGGTGGCCGCTGTGATTTCCGTCGGTTCCGCCGGCGTCGGTTGCGCCGCGCAGGCGCCCGAGGACGAGCAGACGTCCGAGGCGAACGGCACCGGTGATCTCGACATCGGCGAGGTCGAGGGCGCGGCGAGCAACTGGGGGGATGCCACGAAATGCAAGCCGATCCCCAAGGTCGAAGCGCTGAAGTCCCCCGAGATCATCATCTCGCTCGACGGCCTCACGCTCCACCTCCGCGATCGCGCGGGCACCTACGACCGCGTGTTCCCCATCGGCCCCGGCGCGATCGAGAACGGCAAGTCGCTGACCCCGATCGGCACCTTCTACACCGGCTCGACGACGACCGAGGTGAAGGACGGCACGTGGGGCTACAACTACGCGTGCCGCATCTGGCATACGTCTACGGATGGGAGCGAAGCCGGCAAGAAGATCCCCGTGTTCGCGGGGCTGCCCTTCATCCGCCTCGCCGGTCCTCCCACCGCGGGCTACGGAATCCACGGCCCGATCGACAATTACAGCGCGCCGAACGGCGGTTCGCTCCGCCGCGGCTTCGTCTCGCACGGCTGCCTCCGCATGCAAGCGGCCGACATCGTCGAGGTCTACGCGCGACTCCTCGGCAAGGCGCGCACGCCGGTGAAGATCCAGCAGGAGGTCGAGCGCACGGTCGACGGCGACGCGATCGATCTCGCGCAGAAGTGGATCGGCGCGGAGTGCGAAGCCGATGCGGACTGCAACTACGACGGCGGGATCTGTTTCCGTCGCGCGGCCTACGGCGTCGGCACGTGCTCGAAGCGCTGCACGAAGGCCTGCCCGGATCGCGCGGGCGAGGCCTCGACGTTCTGCGTCGCGGACGATCGCCCCGGCGTCGTCTCGGCCGGCGTCTGCGTGCCGCAGGCGACGACGACGTTCACCGATCGCTGCGACCGCTACGCCGGACGGCTGAAGCTCTCGACCGCAGTCGCGCGGCCGGATCGCTCGGCGACGGCGGACGTCTGCCGTCCGTGATGCTCGATCGAGGAGCGCGGCGACGACAACGCGACCGCTCGCGCACGCATCAAACGTCGTGATGGCCGGCCTCGCCGAGCTCCACCTCCACCTCTACGGCTGCCTACGGAGCGAGCGTGTCCTCGACATGCTCGCTCGCGCCGCGCGCCCGGCGTGGGAGCGCTACGAGGGCGCGTACGAGCGCGCGTTCGGTCGTCCGTCCCCGGCCCGCTCGATCGTCGCGCGGCATCGGAGCGGCGATCCGACGGCGAAGGACGACTTCGCCGCCGTCTTCGTCGTGTCGGAGGACGACGCGGGGAGCTTCGCGCGCTTCCAGGCGAAGTTCGATCTCATCACCGCCGCGAGCAAGGTCGGGCTCGCGGTCGCCGAGGAGGAGCACATCCCCGAGGCCGTCGAGGAGATCCGTACGGTCGCGCGCGCGGTGCGCGAGGATCAAGCGCGGGAAGGGATCGCCTACGCGGAGCAGCGATTCTTCTTCGGCCGCGAGACGCCATCGCCGCTCGTCGAGCGCGGGCTCTCTGCGATCCTCGAGGAGTACGCGCGCCCTGGTCCGTTGGCGGCGCGGCTCGCCGTGAGCCTCCCCCGATCGGATCCGTTCCGCCACTGGGAGATCGTCGAGCGCCTCTCGCGCGGTCCGCACGGGAGCGCGCTCACCGGCGTCGACTACTGCTTCGTCGAGGAAGGGCACCCGCCGAAGGAGCAGCGGGCGCTCTTCGATCTCGTGCACCAGCACAACGAGCGCTCTCCCGAGCGCGCGCTCGCGATCCTCTATCACGTGGGCGAGAGCTTCGACGACAAGTCGCTCGAGAGCGCCGTGCGCTGGGTGCACGAAGCGGCGGAGCTCGGCGCGCATCGGCTCGGCCACGCGATCGCGCTCGGGGTCGAGCCCGCAGCCTACGGAGCGCACGTCCGCCGCGAATCGGTGTCCGAGCGACGCGACCAAATCGCCTACGATCTACGGCACGCGGAGGAGCTCGAGCGCCTCTCGGTGCGCATCGATCGCGCCGCGATCGCGCGCGAGGACGAGGTGCTCGCGCGACGCCGCGGTGACGAGACGATCGAGGTCGTCTACGACGACCTCCGCCTCGAAGACGTGCGCGCACGGCAACGGTTCGCGATGCGCGCCATCCGCTCGATCGGCGCCGTCGTCGAGGTCTGCCCCACGTCGAACCTCCGCATCGGCGGCCTGCGCGATCCCGCGCACCACCCGGTTCAGCGGTTCGTGGAAGAGGGCGTGGCTGTAGTCGTCGCGTCCGACGATCCGGGAATCTTCGGGACCACGCTCGCGCGCGAGGTCGCCTGGGTGGCAGAGCATGCGCCGCTCGATCACGACGCGCTCGCTGCGTTGCGCGAGCGCACGTGGCAGAGCCGGAGCGAAGTCTTGAGTGGACGCGAGCGCGCTCTGTCGTCGCGCTGACCGATCGCACCGACAGGCTCGCTTCTGTTGCGAACGTCTCCCGATCCGGAGCATCTGTATCCGCGATGTCATCCGGACGGCCGCGGCGCTACCCGATAGGGGCCGAGGTCACCGGGGACGGCGGCCACTTCCGCGTGTGGGCGCCGCGACGGCGGCAGATCCAGGTCGCCGTCGAAGGACGCGCGCCGGTGCCGCTCGACCGAGAAGCGCATGGCTACTTCTCGGGATTCGTTCCTGCCGTTCGCGCCGGCGACCGCTACAAGCTCCGGCTCGACGACGAAGGCGAGTTCCCCGATCCAGCGTCGCGCTTCCAGCCCGACGGACCGCACGGTCCGTCGCAGCTCGTCGATCCCACCGCCTTCCGCTGGACCGACGGCGCATGGCGCGGACGACGCCTCGACGAGGCCATCGTCTACGAGCTCCACCTCGGCACGTTCACGCCCGAGGGGACGTACGTCGCGGCCATGGGCGAGCTCGACGCGCTCGCGAAGCTCGGGATCACCGTCCTCAAGCTGATGCCCGTCGCCGACTTCCCCGGTCGCTTCGGTTGGGGGTACGACGGCGTGAATCTGTTCGCGCCGACGCGACTCTACGGCACGCCCGACGAGCTCCGCGCGCTCGTCGATGCGGCGCACGCGCGCGGCCTCGCCGTGATCTTGGACGTCGTCTACAACCACCTCGGCCCCGACGGGAACTACCTCGGCTGTTTCTCGCACGACTACGTGACGAAGAAGTACCCAGGCGAGTGGGGCGATCCGATCAACTTCGACGGGCCCGGCAGCGCCGCCGTGCGCGAATTCTTCGTCACGAACGCGCGCCATTGGATCGAGGAGTTCCACTTCGACGGGCTCCGGCTCGACGCGACGCAGTCGATGTTCGACGACTCGGAGCCGAACATCCTGACCGAGCTCGCGCGCACGGTCCGCGCGGCGGGCTCGGAGCGCACCACGCTGCTCATCGCCGAGAACGAGCCGCAGCATGCGCGTCTCGTGCGTCCCGAGTCACGCGGCGGTCACGCGCTCGACGCGATCTGGAACGACGACTTCCACCACAGCGCGCGCGTCGCGGTCACCGGGTGCAACGAGGCTTACTACACGGACTATCGCGGCAGCCCCCAGGAGCTCGTCTCCGCGGCGAAGCACGGCTTCCTCTTCCAGGGGCAACGCTACCTCTGGCAGAAGAAGCGGCGCGGCAGCCCTGCCCTCGATCTCGAGCCGGAGCACCGTGTGCTCTACGTGCAGAACCACGATCAGGTCGCGAACTCGCGCGACGGCGCGCGCATCCACGCGCGCACGAGCCCGGGACGACTGCGGGCGATCACCGCGCTCCTGCTCCTGTCGCCGGGCACACCGATGCTCTTCATGGGGCAGGAGATGGCGGCGTCGTCCCCCTTCCTCTACTTCGCGGACCACCGCGGCGACCTCGCGAGGGCGGTCCGTAAGGGGCGACACGAGTTCCTCGCGCAGTTCCCGAGCGTCGCGACGGCCGATGCGACCGCGACGCTGCCTGCACCGGAGGATCCGCGCGCGTTCGAGCGGTGCAAGCTCGACTGGTCGGAGCGTGAGACCCACCGCGAGATCTACGCGCTGCACACCGATCTGCTGCGGCTGCGCCGCGAGGACGAGGTCTTCGCGCACGCGCGTCGCGGCACGGTCGACGGCGCCGTGCTCGGGGAAGAGGCGTTCGTGCTCCGCTGGTCGCACGAGAGCGGAGATCGCCTCCTCCTCGTGAACTTCGGCCGTCGGCTCGAGCTCGCGCAGATCGCGGAGCCCCTGCTCGCGCCGCCTGCGGACATGCGGTGGGCGTTGCGCTGGTCGAGCGACGCGACGGTCTACGGCGGCATCGGGACACCGCCGGTGGAGACGGCGGATGGGAGCTTTCACCTCCCCGCGCACAGTGCAGTGGTGCTCGCCCCGGAGGCGTCTCCCTCCGCCAGCCGCGAACCTGGAATCCCCACGCGTGAGACGCAACCTGGAAGCGGAACTGCCGGATGACGGAGCTCGTTCGAACGATCCCCTGTGCCGATCCGGTCGGCGGCGAGCACGAACCGCTGCTCACGCGCGAGTGGCTCGTCGCGAACGGCCTCGGGGGGTACGCGTCGGGGACCATCTCGGGCGTACCGACGCGCCGCTATCACGGGCTCCTCATCTCGGCGCTGCCGAACCCGTTCGGACGCACGGCGATGCTCAACCACCTGACGGAGATCGTCCGGCTCCAAGATCGCACGACGATCATCGGGCTCGGCGGCGAGGAGCGACAGGGCAACCTGCAGCTCGCGGCCGCGGGACACCTCGTCGAGTTCCGTCTCGAGCAGGGTCTGCCCGTCTGGCGCTACGAGGTCGGTGATCTCGTGCTGGAGAAGCGACTCTGGATGCTGCACCGGCAGAACACGGTCCACATCCAGTATCGGCTCCTCGCGGGTGACGGGCCGGTGCGCATCAAGCTGCGCCCCGCCGTGCACTACCGCCAGCACGAGGCGCCGGTGAGCACGCCGCTCCAGCGACCGTACGTCCTGA
>JBKJQC010000932.1:0-7194 GCA_046593995.1 Polyangiales bacterium | reverse complement strand
CGAGGACCGCGACCCAAAAAAAGAGCGGGCCCGAGAGCGAGGCCGAAGCTCTCGTCTCGGGCCCTAGACCCTAGACCCTAGACCCTAGACCTCAGGGGACCGGCACGAGCGACCGGCGCTCGCGCTCGAGGCGGCGGCGCTCGAGCTGCTCGTCGATGAGGAGCGCGGCGACGTAGCCGTAGCCGAACGTGAAGAGCGCGGCGAAGGGCGCGGCGAACCAGTGGCCGTTCTGGAGAGCGGCGATGGTGCTGCCGAGGGAGATCATCGAGAGCAGCGTCTCGGCGACCGGGATCTTGATCGTCGCCTGGTAGCGGGTGTCGTCCTCGGTGCCCTTCTTCGGGGTGCGGACGAACTCGCCGGCCATCGAGCGGAGGCCTTCGATCACCGCCTTCGTGACCCACGGCGCCATGCCCGTGCCGACCGCCATGAGCGCGGGGAGGCGACGGAGACCGACCCACGCCGAGCGGCCCTGCGCGGCCTCCGCGTGCATGTAGAACGCGGCCAGCGAGCCCGTGGTCGAGAGCGCGAGCGGTAGATCGATGAGGAACATCGAGCGCGCGTCGGTGCCCGGGAGGATGGCGAGCATCGGCAAGAGCAGGACCGAGAGGACCAGCATCAGCGGCGACGTGAAGTGCGGGGTCAGGTGGTAGGTCGCTTCGAGCTTCTGCGCGAAGGTGAGCGTCTCGTGGTCCCAGATCACCTTGAGCAGCTTGCGCGCGCTCTGGACGGTGCCTTTGGCCCAACGGAACTGCTGCGCGCGGAACGCGCTCATCTCCTCGGGGAGCTCGCTCGGCGTCACGACGTCGGGGCGATAGACGAACTTCCAGCCGGCCATCTGCGCGCGGTAGCTGAGATCGAGATCCTCGGTCAGCGTGTCGTGTGCCCAACCCCCGGCCTCGGCGATCGCCTGGATGCGCCAGATGCCGCCGGTGCCCGAGAAGTTGAAGAGGTGACCGTTCGCCCAGCGGGCGCGGTTGTCGACCATGTGGTGGCCGTCGAGCATCAGCGCCTGCACGCGCGTGAGCATCGAGGCCTCGCGGTTCAGGTGGCCCCAGCGCGCCTGCACGCAGCCGATCTTCGGGTCGCGGAAGTGACCGACGACCGCGCGGAGGAACTCGGGCTGCGGGATGAAGTCGGCGTCGAAGATCGCCACCAGCTCGCCGCGCGCCGTCTTGAGCCCGTGGGCGAGCGCGCCTGCCTTGTAGCCCGTGCGGTCGGTGCGGTGGATGTACTGGATGTCGAGGCCGTTGGCCGCGGCACGCTCGCAGGCGGCACGCGCGAGCGACTGGGTCTCGTCGGTCGAGTCGTCGAGCACCTGGATCTCGAGGCGCTCGCGCGGGTAGTCGAGCCGGCTCACGGCATCGATCAGGCGCTGGACGACGGTGATTTCGTTGAACAGCGGGAGCTGCACGGTGACCAGCGGCAGGTCGTCATCGGGCACCGCGATGGTCTGCTCGATCTCCTTCAGCTGCCCGCGCTTGCGGATGCACGTGGCGACCAGCATCCCGCGGTGGAGGCCGTAGGCCGTGAGGACCGCCACGAGGATCACGTAGACGCCGACGAGGGCCCACACGAGGAGACCCCAGGTCCCGGTCGCCACGAACGGCGCGTGCGGAGCACTGGCGGCGCTCACGTTCGCGCGCAGGACGTCGGCCCCTGCTTCGGCGCCCTTGTCGAGACCACCACTCAGACCGCTCGCGAGCTCGGAAGCTCCGGTGAACAACGCCCCTACGGACGCATGAACGTTCATGTGTGTCCAAGCAGTAGCGCCGCAAATGTCACGTGAATGTAATTCGTTGCACCTCCTTGTCGTGGCGCGTCATTTTCTTGACTCGGTGCTCGAGGTGCGGGGGGGGCTCCGGGGGGAGCCGGGTAGTCCCGGGGTTCGCGTCGGCATGGTGACATCGGGCGGGCGAACGTAGAGAGGCTCGAGGATGTCGACCTCGTCGATGGGCTCGCGCGCATGTCTCGAGGCCGCGACAATTGCGACGGCGACGGCGGTGGGGACGACGCGGACGAGCGCCGCTCCGGTCCGTGGGCGAGCGCGGCGTGCGAGGTCGGGGACGAGCGAGACCCCGTCGCCGATCACCTGCGGCGCGTCGCCGCACACGGCCACGATCGCGCTCCACGCGTGCTCCGGTCGCACGTGGATGGGTGGCGCGAGGACCTCGACGTCGCGGCGCGCACCGCCCCGCACGCACACGACCGACAGATAGACCTCGCTCTTCCGCGCGTCGATCGCGACGACGACCGGTGTCTCTTCTTCGGCGTGCTCGAACGCGAGCGCCGCGAACGCGTCGACGCCACGCAGCGGTTTGCCCGAGGCGATCGCGATTCCCTTCGCGGTCGCCACGGCGATGCGCGTGCCGGTGAACGAGCCCGGGCCGACACCGACCGCGAGGAGATCGATGGCGGCGAGATCGAGCCTCGCGTGGCGCAGCGTCGCTTCGACGAGCGGCAAGAGCGACTCCCCATGCGCATTCGACACGCGCGCCGTCGAGCTCGCGAGGATCTCGGGCGCGCCCGAAATCGCGCCCCCGTCGGAGGGCACCCACTCGACGAGTGCGACGGAGCCGATGGAGCTCGAGGTATCGATGCCGAGGACTTTCACACGTGCTATCTAGCGCGAATGCTGGCGCGACGGGTGATCCCGTGCCTCGACGTGAAGGGCGGCCGCGTCGTGAAGGGCGTGAACTTCGTCGGCCTCCGCGACGCGGGCGATCCGGTCGAGTGCGCGCGCCGGTACGACGAAGACGGCGCCGACGAGATCACCTTCCTCGACATCACGGCGACGTCCGACGCGAGGCCGATCCTCCTCGACGTCGTCCGTCGAACCGCTGAGGTCGTGTTCGCGCCGTTGACCGTCGGCGGCGGCGTCCGCTCTCTCGAGGACGCGCACGCGCTCCTGCGCAGCGGCGCCGACAAGGTCTCGATCAACAGCGCCGCGGTGCGCGATCCGGAGCTCGTGCGCGCGCTCGCCGACGTCTACGGCCGACAGGCGATCGTCATCGCGATCGACGCGAAACGCGCGCACGGTCAGACGCCGGACGACCCCACGGGAGCGAACCCGTCCTGGGAGGTCGTCACCCACGGCGGGCGCACGCGGACCGGGATCGACGTCGTCGAGTGGGCGCGACGCGTCGCAGAGCTCGGCGCCGGAGAGATCCTCCTCACGAGCATGGATCGCGACGGCACCCGCAGCGGCTACGACCTCGTGCTCACGCGCACCGTCGCCGACGCCGTGCCGATCCCGGTGATCGCCTCGGGTGGCGTCGGCACGCTCGACGACCTCGTGGCGGGTCTCTGCGAAGGCGGCGCGGATGCCGCGCTCGCCGCCTCGATCTTCCACGACGGTCAGCACACGATCCGCGAGGCCAAGGCCCACCTCGCCGCGCGCGGCGTCCCCGTCCGGTTGTGAGTCCGGAGCACGTCTCGCTTCGAGCGAACGCACCTGTTTTTTTGGCCCGCGGCAGGAGGCCATGCGCACGTCCGGCCCGATCGGAGCTCGCATGGCGAAGGAACAGGTGGACTGGGTTGCTCTCGACGACGTGATGGCAGCGGCCGATCGTGGCCTCGCGGCCGTCGGTCCCGAGCTCGCTGGGTTCGTCGTGCTCGAAGCCGCAGGACGGCTGCGAGAGCTCGGCGGCGTGATCGACGCGGCGATGATCGCGGTCGGCACCAGCGGACACGTCGCGATGACCGCGCAGCCGCGATCCGGTGACGAACGCGAAGCCGCCGGGAAGCTGCGGGCGGTCCTCGGCGCGCTCCTCGAGATCGCGAGCGCGCCGACGCAGGCGCTCCGGCAGTGCGCGCGTCGCCGTGAGCCGACCGGCCTGGCCGCGCTGATTCGCGAGCTCGAGGGCGCGCTCATCCCCCTCAATCGCGCCGCCAGTCGCCGCGCGGTCGCCCGCGTCGCGCGCGTCACCGTCGAGGCGATCGAGGACGGTCGGCTCGAGCCGGGGAGCTACGCGGACGCGCGTCGTGAGGACAGCGCGCCGCCCGCGCCCGTCGTGACCGACATCGCCCCCCGTCGCAGCGCGCCGCCGCCGCTGCCGACGCGCCCCCCCCGCGAAAGCGAGATGCGCGTGGAGCTGCGCGCCGAGCCTGCGCCCGAGCCGGCGCCGCCGCCCATGCCTGTGGAGCGCGCGGAGCCCCCGCCGATGGAGGACGAGGCGACGCCGTACGTCGCGTCGACTTTCGAGCCCTGCGGCACGCCGCCGCCCGCGCACGTCGAGGGTCACGCGTTCTCCGCTTCCGAGCCCGCTTCCGAGCCCTACGACGACGAGGACTCGCTGGCGGGTGAGGCCGGCTTCGAGGTCGTCTCTCGTCTGCCGCCGATCGCCGAGCCCAAGGTGATCATCAGCGATCCGATGGCGTTCAATCCCCAGCCGCGGCGCGCCGGACAGAACGACCGCGTCTCGCAGCTGATCGAGAGCTTCGAGATCTCCCGGCGACGCGACGATCCGGCGCTCTCGCGCGATCTCAAGGCGATGGTCGGGATCGAGACGGCAGCGCCTCCGCCCGTCACGGTCCACGTGACGGCCCGACCGCGCACCGACGCGCTCGATCTGCTCGTCGATCACGAGCCCCCCTCGCGCGACGTCGTCGAGCAGCGATTGCCCGCCCGACTCGGCGCGTTCTCCGCGCTCGCGCTCGTCGCGCTCGGGGCAGCGATCGCGACGGTCGCGGCGCGTCCGGCCATGCTCGACGTCGTCCTCGGCAGCCCCCTCCCCCCTCCGGGAGAGACCGCGGCCGCAGCGACCGTGACTGCGGCCCCGCATCCGATCCAGGGGGCTCCGCCGATCCCCGTGGTCTGCGAGGCAACGCTCTCGCTCGAAGGCGTCGCTCCGGGGTCCGAGGTCCTGCGCAAGCTCGGCACGACGCCCATCACCATCACCATGCCGATGCACGTGCCGCTCGATCTCGTGGCGACGTTCGACGGCATGACGCCGCGACGTCTCCACATCGACGCAAACGCGCTCTGGCAACCCGATGCGACCGGTCCTCGGCTCGACGTACCGTTCGCGCTCGAGGCTGCGAGCGAGTCGAAATGGCCGTCGAGCAACGCGCTCACTGCGCTCCGGATGGGCGAAGGCGCCCGCGGGCTCCTCCGCGCGACGAGCACGCCGAGCGGGGCGTCCGTCTGGGTGGTCGTCGATCCGGCGATGGTCAGCGGCGTTCCATGCGGCTCGGCCGTCGAGCTGATGGTCGTTCCCGCGGGCGGCGCGCCGAAGCCGCTCCGCGTCGAGTGGAGCGCGTTCGCGGGCTCGCCGCCGCGCGCGACGACCAAGCTCTGATCAAGCTCTGATCAGCCCTTCACGCGCCCTTCACACGGACGTCGATCGAGAGCTTGCGACCGTCGGGCGTGCTCGGATACGAGCCGCCCGTCGCCGCTTGCTCGAGGCACTTCGCGACGGCCGGGTCGGACGCGCCGGAGACGTCGACGCGCGTCGCGCGTCCGGAGGGGCTCACGACGACGGAGAGCGTCGCGCTGTACTCGCCCGGCGGTTGTCCCTGGAAGCAGCCGACGGCGGACGCGCGCACCGACGAGATCGCGCCCTCGAACGGATCGGACGGCGGCGCCGCGGCCTGGCTCGGGGGAGCGGGCGCCGCGGGCGGAGCAGACCCAGGAACCTGCAGGATGTACGCATCCTGGGGCGCCTCCTGCTCGGGGATACTCCGCGCATCGGCGTTCATCGGATCGTCGGCGGCGACGACACCGGGCGCGACGAAACCTTCTCCGGTCGGGTTGGTCTGCGCCGGCGCTGCGTCGGGCGCCGGCGGCTCCGTCTTCCGACACGCGGACGGTGCGAAGAGCGACGTCATCGCGCAGAGGAGCGCTCCGAGCGTGCGCCGTCGCATGGTCAGCGACGCTCCCCTTCGACGGGGTTCGTCGGCCGTTCCTCGTCGCCGAGGGAGTCGCGCTGCGGCTCGGCATCGCGCGCACGCGCGGGCTCCGCGTTGAGGGTGCGTCCTTGCCACGGCACGCCCTTCAAGGCCGTGACCGCGCGCTCGACGAGGTCGGGCCGTAGATCGACGAAGGTGTTGCGATCGCGGATCCGGATGCGACCGATCGCCTCGGCGTCGATCGGTCCGCGCTCGACGAGGATCTTCACGAGGTCCGACCCGCGGAGACCGTCCCGACGACCGGAGTTGACGAAGATGGTGGCGAAGTCTGCGAGCGCCGCGCGCTCCGGCTCGACCTCTCCCCGCGGCTCACGCGGCTCACGCTCAGGACGCGGCTCACGCTCTGCACGCGGCTCCCGCTCTGCGCGCGGCTCGCCTTCGATGTACGCGGGCGCCCCTTCGATGCGGGTGCGACCGCGCGGCACGCCCGCACGCTCGGGACGGGGCTCGGCAGCACGTTCGGGAGCACGCTCGGGAGTGCGTTCGGGACGCGCTTCCGCGGCCGGACGTACGCGCTCTCGCTCGGCGCGCTCTCGCTCGCGGCGCTCCTTCGCGAGGATCGGCGACTCGTCGTCGGCCTCCTCGGGAGGGGACCACTCGGTGAGCTGCGACGAAGCACCGCGGAACTCGCCCGCACGCGGGGGTCGCTCCCCCTCGCGCCGCATCGGCATGCGCTCGGACGAGACCGGTCCGCGGTCCACGCGCGGTCGCTCCATCCTCGGTCGGTCTTCGCGCGGTCGGTCTTCGCGCGGTCGGTCTTCGCGCGGAGGCGGCGTCATCGGGGCAGGTGCTGCCGCCTTCGGTGTAGGGGAAGACGCCTCGGCGATCGGCGTCGGCGCGGCCACGGGCGGCGGGTTCTTCGCGCGGCGGGCCTTGGCGGCTTCGTCGGCGGATACGAGCTGCGAGCCAAGGAACTCGCGCAAGAGCACGCCGACGAGCCCTTCGGCGTCGTCGTGGGCGAGGAGCCGGCGAGCGAGACCGCGGGCCTCGAACGTGGCGCTTCGCTCCTTCGCAGCGGCCTCGACCTTCGACAGGAGGTCGGCCTCGCGACGCGCCTGCACCTCTCCTTCCGATGGGAGCTGTCGCTCGATCGGCTTCAACCCGTAGGTGAGCCGCAGGTAGTAGAGGTTGCCGATCGACTTCGGCGAGATGAGCGAGATCGCGGTGCCGGTGCGGCCGGCGCGGCCGGTCCGCCCGACGCGGTGCACGTAGGCCTCGACGTCGATCGGCAGGTCCATGTTGAACACGTGCGAGACGTGGTCCACGTCGAGCCCGCGCGCGGCGACG
>JBKJQC010000768.1:0-7468 GCA_046593995.1 Polyangiales bacterium | reverse complement strand
CAAGGCGGCGAGCAGCTCTCCTGGCTCGTGCGCATCGACCCCACGCGCAAGGCAGTGGTGACGGGCTCGGGGCGTCCGTCGGACGACGGCGAGACCTTCGCCTTCACGCACGAGACGATCGACCCGGCGGGTTACGCGAAGATGTGTCCCGGGTTCGTCGGGCCGCGCGCGCCGATCGTCGTCGCGCCCGCGGCGGTCACGTTCGCCCCGGTCTCCGAGACGGGGTTCACGACGGCGTGGATCATGTCGCTTCCGATCGTCGTCTTCGACGCGATCCCGTGGGTCCTACCGCTGCGCGAGGTTCGTCTCCGCGTCCCCGAGATCGACGCAGTCGGCAGCTGTATCGGTAGCTTCCTCCCGAACGCGTGGTGCACGCCGAACAGCGGCGGCTGGACCCCCGGCGGGACGATGAGTGCGAAGCTCACGCTGGAGGACGCCGACCTCATCCCCATGCGCGACCTCGCCTGCCGGAGCCTCTGCGCCGTGCTCGCGCCGGACGCGTCGAAGATCGACGGTCGCGTCTGCAAGCGCGACCGCGCGGGGAAGATCCCCGAGTGGGGTGACGCGTGCGCAGGCGACGCGGGGTGCCACAACGCCGTCGCGATCAGCGCCACCTTCGCGTCCCACGGCGTCACCATCACACCGTGAAGGGCACGCAGTGAGCCGTGACGGTGGGGGCTACTGCGAGATCGTCCAGTTCTTCAGCGTCTTCTTCGGGGGCGGCGGCGGGGGCGCCGGCTCGGCGGGCGGCGTCGGTGCAGCGTTCGGCGCGCTGGTCGTCGGCTTGGTGAGGACGCCCGGCTTCTTCCCCGTCGCAACGATCGGGGCCGTCGCGGTCGCAACCACGCTCGGTACCGACTTCACGATCGTTGCGGTCTCGGTCGCAACCGGCGCCGACTTCGACTCGACCAACGGCTGCTCGGCCGACTTCGCGACTTCCGTTTTCGTCGTTTCAGCGGCGACCGACTTCTTCTCCTCGTGAACCGGTGCGGCGCGTCCGAGGACGAGCGCGGTGGAGAGCCCGCCGATCGTCAGCACGGCGGCGATCCCGGCGATCAACGGCAGCTTGGACGGCTTCTTCGGCGCGGCTTCGTGTCCAGGAGACGACGCTCCGGGACCGAAGGTGGTCGACGTCTTCCGCGTCTCTGCGGTCGGGCCTGCCGTGGCCGAGCCGCCGATCGCGTATCCGCCGGTCGCGACCATCGTCGCGGCCCCGCCGACCATGCTCGGTCGGAAGCCGCTCCCCGTCTGGGCGAGCATGCGCGCGAGGAGCGCGGCCGAGCGATTGTCCGAGTAGGGCGCGAGCCCCGCGGCGAACTCCTGCGCGCTCTGGATGCGGGCGTTCGGATCCTTCGCGAGCCCGCGATGAATCACCTCGGCGAGCCCCGGCGGCAGATCGCTGCGGAGCGTCGAGATGTGCGGCGGCTCCTCCTGGAACAGCTTGAAGAGGAGCAGGTTGTAGTTGTCGGCGTCGAAGGGCGGCCGGCACGTGAGGAGCTCGAAGAGGATCGCCGCGACGCTGTAGACGTCGCTCCGCTGGTCGGCGTCGCGCGCGCTCTTCGCCTGCTCGGGCGCCATGTAGAGCGGCGTGCCCATCGCCACGTTGGTGCGTGTGAGGTGCACCGCCTCCGCGTCGCGCAGCTTCGAGATGCCGAAGTCGAGGAGCTTCACGAAGTCGGGCTCGCCGTCCTTGGTGACGACGAAGGCGTTCGCGGGCTTGAGATCGCGATGTACGATCCCGCGCGCGTGCGCGACCTGCATCGCGCGGAGGACCTGCAGCGTGAAGTGCACCGCGCGCTCGACCGGCATCGACGTGCGCGCGGCCTTCATGGTCTCGATCTCGTGCTGGAGATCGTGCCCCTGCAGGTGCTCCATCACGATGTACGGGAGCGCGCCCCAACGCCCCACGTCGTAGATCTTCACGACGTGATCGCTCTCGATCTGCGAGGCGCTGATCGCTTCGTTCATGAAGCGATCGACGGCCTCGGGCAGAGCGGCCGCCGTGGCGGACATGAACTTGAGCGCGACCTGGGCGCGTCGAAGCGTGTGCATGGCGGCGAAGACGCCGCCCATGGCGCCTTCACCGAGCATCTTCTCGATGCGGTACTTGCCTTCGATCGTCTCGCCGGGTTGCGGGTACACGTTCACTCCCTCGATGTGACCCTAGCCTGCCCGACCGGGGGCCCAGACGCCAACCCGAGCGGAGGGTAGCAGCTCGACCTCAGCGCCAGAGAGGCACGGTGACGAAGCCGGGGGCGATCGTGCCGGGAATGGGCTGCTCGTCCTTCGGCTTGAAGAGGAAGTAACCGCCCACCGCGGCGCCCGCGACGAGGACGCCGCCGCCCAGCAGCCAGAGCCAGGTCTTGCTGTTCCTCTCGAGCTGGATCGAGACGCCGCGCTTCTGGTTGTCGAGGACGGTGACCTCGGACTGGTAGGGCTTGTAGCCGTCGGCGTCGACCTTGACGCTGTGACCACCGCTCGCGACGACGCCGGTATAGCTCCCCTGGCCGACGACCTTGCCGTCGACGACGATCGTCGCTTCGGGGACGCCGGTGTCGATCGCGAGGAGGCCTTCGTGCTTCTCCTTCTGCAGCGAGACGTCGACGCTGACCGTGCCCTTGTACTCGATGTCCTTCGTGACCTTCTGCGAGACGTAGCCCGGAGCGTGGACCTCGAAGGTGTGCTTCCCGGCTTGTAGATCGCCCTGGTAGGGCGAGGTGCCGACCTCGACGCCGTCGATGGTGACCTTCGCCTGCACGCCGGCGGCGAGCCCGCCGACGTTGACGAACACCTTGCCCATCTTCACGGCAGGCTCGAGCGCGATCTTCACCGGGACGGTGCCGCCGCCGGAGGTCATCACCTTCACGTTCGCATCGAGGTAGCCGGCCTTCTTCGCGGAGAACGTGCGCTCGCCGACGTTGACGCGCACGGGAGCGGAGAGCGGCGAGGTGCCGACGACGCGACCGTCGATCGAGACCTCCGCGCCGGGCTCGTTGACCTCGATGATGACCATCGAGGTGAGCGGCATGAGGATGTCGATCTCGTCCTTGATCTGGGTCGCGAGCTCCGGCTCGAAGTCCGTCGCGCCCTCGGAGAGGGATCGCTGGAGCGTGAAGATCGCGTCGGCGTACCGCTTCAGGTTCTTCTCGCAGACGGCGACGTTCCGCAGCACCCGCGGCTCCTTGCTGATGTCGTACGCGGTGCGGAACTCGCTGAGCGCGCCCTCCCAGTTCTGGTCCTCGTAGAGGAGCAGCGCCGACTCCCAGTGCTTGCGCGCCTCGGGCGGGAGGCGCTCGGCCACGGTCTTGGGCTTGGCCTTGGGGTCGATCTTGGCACCGGCCTTCGGCGCGGCGGCCTTGGGTGCGGCGGGATTCGGCGCAGGTTGAGCGAACGCAGCCGGGGACACCGACGACATCAGCATGGTGGTGGAGAGCGTGAAGACGAGCGAGGTACGGATGAAGCGCTTCATGGTGTCTACGATCCTCTTCACGATCAGGGCTGCGCGCCGGCCTGTGCGTAGATGCGAACCTCGCCGATGCGGCCCTTCCAGTACGAGCCCCCCGCCGCCGACTTGCCGATTCCGACCTGGGTGGCCCCGCTCGCGAGCGGAATGTTGCCCGGGGTGGACGTCGATCCGACCTGCACCCCGTCGACGTAGAGCGTAAACATCGAGTTCCCGGTGAGCGGTTGCTTGAAGACGCCGACGACGTGGTGCATCCCCGGCGTGATCGTTCCGCCGCTCGTCGTGGTCGGCATCGTGCTGCCTTGCGTGAAACCGCCGAACGACCAGGTCGCGCCCGTCCCGAAGTCCGAGCCGATCGCGACGCCGCTGAGGGTGCCGGAGGTCGAGACGATCGCCGCGCCCGGCGCCTGCGCGCCGTTGGCTTCGGCGAAGGCGGAGACGACGACGTAGCCCGTCGCGGTGTCGAGCGACGCGGTGCCGAACATGTTGCTCATGACGCCATCGAAACCTGCGGAATACGCCGAGGTGCAGCCGGTCGCGGTGAAGGCCCCGCTGCCGCTGACCAAGGAGGCGGTGTAGTTAGTGCCGCTGACGCTCTCGAACCCGAGATTGGCCGCCGGGAAGCCGAGCGACACGCGGAGGGGCGGCAGGGTGCCGAGGAACGTCGGCGCGCAGGCGGGGGACGCACCGCTGTCGGTTGCGGCGCCGCCGTCGGTCGCGGCGCCGCCGCAGGCGAAGGGCGTGCCCCCTCCGCCGCAAGTCTGCGGCCCGGTACAGAGGCCGCAGCTCAACATGCCGCCGCACCCATCGGAGGGGTTGCCGCAGGTCGCCTTCAACCCCCCGCAGGTTTTCAGACTGCACGAGCTCGAGTCGGTGGCCGCCGTCGAGGTGTCGGCCCGTGCCGCATCGGGCGGCGCACCGGCGTCCGCGCCGAAGGTCTGGCAGTTGCCGGCGACGCAGCGCGACTCGCCCTGGCAGACGCGACCGCACATCCCGCAGTGGGCGTTGTCGGTCTGCGGGTCGACGCAGGTCGTCTCCGTCCCGCTCGTGCATGCCGTGAGGCCGTTGCCGCAGCTCTTGCTCGCGTCGACGAGGGTGACGCCTCCGTCGGCGGGGCTGTTGGACGTGTCGCACAAGGGCAGTGACACCGTCTTCGTCGCGCACGAGTCGGTGGCCTCGATGCGCCACCCCTCGGCCTTCATCTTCGTGCAGATGCCGGGAGCGAGCTTGATCTTCGTGCGCGTCTCGTCGACGAAGTCCCACCCCTCGATCGGATCCTGATCGAGCGCGATGCGGCAGACGCCCCCCGAACAGAAGCCGACGGTTCCGCCGGTCTTCGCCACGACGACGGTGATCGGCTTGCCGGGCTCGAAGCGCTTGAACTCGAAGAACTGGCCGCCCGTGTCGGGAGCGAAGCCGGCGCCCGAGTCGCGCACGCCGGTGTCCAGACCGCCGCCACCGCCGCTGTCCGGCGTGCCTGCATCGAGGGCGCCGCAGGACTGGGCGATCGGGATGCACATTCCCGCGCAGCACTTCAGCGCGGTGCTCGAGCACGTCCCGTCCTTGCACAGCTCGCCGGCCGCGCCGCCGTCGTCACTGGACGCGGCGCTGTCGGCTGCCACGGAAGCGTCGGTAGCGGTGCCGCCATCGCCCGCGGGCTCGCCGGCGAGCGAGAAATCGCAGGTCTCACCGATCTGCGTGATCGGGGAAGACTGCGCGAGACACGTGTCGCCGTTCCAGCACTCGCCGAGGTTCCCCTCGCCCGAGCCGCCGACGCCGAAGACCTGCTCGGGCGTGTACTCGGGGAGGCTCGCACCCTCGATGAGCGGCGTGTCCTGACACGCGCCCGCGATGCACGTGCGCCCGTCGCCGCAGTCTGGCTTGTCGCCGTAGCAGGAGAACTTGATCGGCAATCGCACGAGGCCGACGCGGTCCTTCGCGAACGTGAGGCGCGCCTTGCGGATCACCTTCTTCTCCTCGCCGAAGAGGCCGATGATCTCGATGTCGATCGGACGGAGCGAGTCCGAGTCCTCGGGGACGACGCCGATGGTGGCCGGGAGCTTCAACCCGGAGGGCCCGACCACGTACGTGTTTTCGTGGTAGACCGCGCCGAACGAGAGGACGCGAATGGTGACCGCGTCGAGGTCCTTCGGGACGCGCAGATCGGTCTGCACGGCGACCACGAGCTCGGTGTTCTTCTTCCCCGAGCAGGCCGTCGATCCGTAGGACGCGGCTCCGCCGGCGACGAGCGAGAGGAACGCGAGATTCTTGAGGCTGCGATGAAACATGGTCCTTACGAGCTCCGTGCGTGACGAGGCTCGAGGCCGAGACGCAAACCGCAGCCCACTCTACGTGGACACCACGACCGAGACCGCCCGTGCGCGTCCGGTGAGCATCTCCGACCTCTCCCCTCCTGACGGGGTAGCTGAGCGCGGCAGGAACCGCAACGTCGCTGGGCCGAGAAAACCGGCGTGTGACACGCCGATCAGGTCAGCGCGCCGGCGACGCTGTGGGTGCGGTCCCGGGTGCGGTCCCAGGTGCGGCCCCAGGTGCGAGAGCTGGCGGATCGTTCGGTTTGCTCCGGAGCTGCGGGAGGAACTTCCCCCCTTCGTGCTCGACGGCGAAGCGCATCATCTTCTCGCGGACCGCGCAGCGCAGCTCCCACAGCTCGTCCGAGTTCCGGGCGGAGACGAGGGCGCGCAGCACCATGACCTTGTCGGTGACGTCGGTGACGTGGAGCTTGCACGTCCGGCCGTCCCAGCGCGCGTCTCCTTTCGCGACACGTTCGAGCTCCTCGCGGAAGCGATCGACCGGTGCGGTGTAGTCGACCGAGAGGTGAACCACGCCCTGGAGGTCGTGGGTGATGCGCGTCCAGTTCTGGAAGGTCGTCTCGAGGAACTTCACGATCGGCACCACCAGGCGGCGCTCGTCCCACACCTTCACGATCACGTAGGTGAGGTTGATCTCCTCGATGATGCCGAATTCGCCCTCGATGGCGACCGTGTCCCCGATGCGGATCGGCTGCGTGATGGAGAGCTGGATGCCGGCGATCACGCCGCCGAGCGACTTCTGCGCGGCGAACCCGAGCACCACGCCGACGAGCCCGGCCGACGCGAGGAGCGAGAGCCCGACGCTGCGAACGAGCTCGAACTGCATCAGGATCACGGCGCACGCGCAGATGACGACAAGCACCGTGGTGACCCGTCGCATCACCGCGAGCTGCGTCTTGAGCCCGCGGCTCCGGAGCTCGGCCTCGGGGTCGCTCGGGAGGCGCGAGAGGATCCATGCGGTCAGCACGCCAAGCGCACCGACCAGCATCCACGCGACGCCGACGACGAGGACCGGGAACGCGATCAGCCGCGCGACGCGCGCCACCGCGGGAGAGAAGTGCAGCGGATCGTCGACGATCGAGAGGGTGACCACGGCGAGCACGAGGCGCACCGGGTTCTTCGCGGCCACGACGAGCTCGTCGTCCCACTCCGTCTGGGTGCGCGCGGCGAGCCGTCGACCGATGGAGACGACGAACGCCCCGACGGCCCAGCCGGTGATCCACGCGATCAAGAGCGCTGCGAGGAGCGCGAGCCACTGCCAGGCCTCGATCCCGAACACCCGCGTCGCCACGAGGATCTTCGGGAGGCGCGTCTCCCATCCGCGCGCACCGTGCTCGCCGTAGAGCTCGGGGAGCACCGAGATCGTCGTGCGCGCGAAGATCCAACGGAACGTGCCGTCGTCGAAGCGCACCCGGGACATCGCGATCGGGATCGGCTCGTCGTCGACGAAGATCGATCCGAGCACCACCATGTTCGACGGTCCGGCCGCGCCGTCCGGTGCGTCGCTCAGCGTCGCGAGGTCGATCGGGAGCTTGCGCTCGAGGACGTACGCGAGCTGGCGCGCGAGCTCCGGTCCCTCGACTGGCTGACGGCTGCGGGGGATCGCGCGCAGATCGAGGAAGTGCGCGGCGCGGACGAAGTCACCCGCGTGCGTCGCTTGGTGGAGGCCGTCGTA
>JBKJQC010000700.1:0-9781 GCA_046593995.1 Polyangiales bacterium | reverse complement strand
GCGGACGTTCCCCGGCCACGCGTGGCGTGCGAGCTCGGGCAGCGACTCCGGCGTGCGCAGCGCGTCGCCGCCTCTCGGCGCATCGCCGCCCATCGCCCTCGATGCGCCGATCAAATGGTCGACGAGCGTCGGGAGATCCTCGCGTCGCTCTCGGAGCGGGGGAATGCGAATCTCGAGCACCGCGAGGCGGAAGAAGAGGTCGGCGCGGAAGCGCGCTGCGTTCACCTCGCGCCGCAGATCGCGGTTCGTCGCTGCGATCACACGCACGTCCAGCGTGCGCAGCTCGTCCCCGCCGACGCGTCGCACCTGCCGGGTCTCGAGGACGCGCAGCAGCTTCGGTTGCAGCGCGAGCGGTAGCTCGCCGAGCTCGTCGAGGAAGACCGTGCCGCCGTGCGCGCGCTCGAACGCGCCCTGCCGCGTCGCGATGGCACCGGTGAACGCGCCACGCTCATGGCCGAAGAGCTCGCTCTCGAGGAGGTTCTCCGGCAAGCCGCCGCAGTCGACGACGACGAACGGGCCGTCGCGTCGCCCGCCCTCCTGGTGGATCGACTCGGCGGCGACGTCCTTCCCGACGCCGGTCTCACCCGAGAGCAGCACCGTCGCGTCCGAGCGCGCGGCGCGATCGAGGAGCGCGAACGCCGCACGCATCGCGTGCGAAGCACCGAGCATCGTTCCGAACGACGCGTGTGGGTAGAGCGCGATCTTCGTCCGTTCGGAGACCGCCTCGAACCGTACGATGCTCCGTCCCAGCTCGAGCCGCATCCCATCCTCGAGATGTGCCGCGACGATCGACACGCCTGAGACGCGCGTCCCGTTCCGACTCTCGAGATCGCGCACCGTCACCTGCGCGTCATCGACCACCAGCTCGCAGTGGAAGCGCGACACGGTCGCGTCGTGCAGCAGCAGATCCGCGCCTTCATGGGAGCCGATCACCGTCCGTTCGCTCGTCGCGAGGATCGATCGGCCCGCGTCGGGCCCCTCGTCGACGGTCAGCCGGAACTTACGCACCAGCGCGTGCGCCCCGTCGCGCGCGATCGTCTCGGTCCCCTCCGCGCCCATGCCCCTCACCATATCCCGCCTGTCGTCTTCGTGACCTGCCTGTGACGGCGTAACCTCCCACGCGACACCTCGGACGCCGCATCGAGAATTCCAAGCGATTTCTTCTTGGCACGGTCGTCGCTCTTGCTCGGTGTCACGATGCGCTCCCTCCTTGCTCTGGTCGTCGCGGTCTCGATGCTCGGTTGTGCCGTCGAAGGGGCGGGGGTCGGTGCCGATGGCGATCCTGCGCCGCCGGGCTACCAGGCCGAGTCGGTCACCGTATGCGGCGCGCGGCTCGAACGCTATCCCGTGCGAGGGGCGCACAACGGCGGCTGGGACGACAACGTCTCGACGTTCACGTGTTCGCCGAAGCCCTCGTGGGCGCCGAACAACAGCGACTTCTACCGGGGCGCCGGCGACGTGAACCACGCGAACGGCCACTTGGGCAACGACATCTTCGCCGCGCGCGGAGCGCCGATCGTGGTGGCGCGTACCGGCGTGGTCACCCGCGTCGCGAACGACGCCATCGGCGGGCTGAACCTGTCGATGCGAGACGACTGCGGCTGGTACCTATACTACGCGCACCTCGACTCGATCGACGCTGCCGTCGTGCAAACGGGGAAGCGCCTCGCGGCTGGTACGCGCATCGGCACGCTCGGCGACACCGGCCAGGCGCGCGGGACGATGCCCCACCTCCATTTCTCGATCTTCCCCGGCGATTACGACCGGGGGATCGATCCCTTCCCGTTCCTGAAGGCGGTCGAGGCGACCGCATGCGCGGCGTCGTCTTCGCCCTGTCCGCACGGCGACGGGCTGTATTGCGGCGGCAACGGAGTGAGCGGCGACGCGCTGAGCCTTTATCAGTGCAGCGGTGGAGTCGCCTCGAGCGTCCGGAGCTGCGCGCTCGGATGCGCGCGGATGCCGGCCGGAACGAACGACGCATGCGCGACCGGCGTCGCGTGCCCGCACGGCGACGGCGCGTACTGCGGCGGCAGTGGCATCGGTGGCGATCCGAGGGTGCTCTATCGCTGCAGCGCAGGCCGCATCACGCCGATCCGGACGTGCGCCTCGAGTTGCCGCGTGCAGCCGCCTGGCACCGACGACACTTGCGCGTGAGACCCATTCGAAGCTCCGGCGTCTCGGCCGGAGGTCTCTGTCCCAACCACCTGTATCGGGAGATCGAAACCATGTTCGTCCAGCTCACTGCTTGATCGCCGTCTCCCAGAACATGTCTCGGAGGGCGTCGTGCCCCTTGGCGTTCGGGTGGATGCAATCGGTCACGAACCACGGATCTGCCGAGCCGACGCCGTGTCCCTGGAACTTGGCGCGCAGATCGAGCAGCGACGTGCTGTTCGGGTACTTCGCGACGGCGTCCGTCATCACCTGCTCCCACGGATCGAGGAGCGGCGCGGTCGGCTTGTCCGCCGGGTAGTACGCGAGCGCGCCAGGGCACTTCTTCCCCGTCGAGGCGTGGACGAACTTCCCGGTGCCGTCGCTCGGGTCGTAGATGTTCGCGAGCAGCACCTTCACCTGCACGCCCTCGCCGAAGCGGCCCGGCTTGTTCAGCTCCGCGAGGCCCTCGCCGAGGTACTTCGCGAAGTCGTTGCGCTGCGGGGTGTCGTCTCCCCCGGTGATGATCGTGCCGATCGCGGCCTGGACGTCGTTGCCGCCGATCGTGATGGTGACGAGCACCGGACCGGGGAGCGACGTCGGCAGCGAAGCGATCTGCGACAGCATGTTGACGGACTTCGCGCCGTTGCGCGACGCCTTCACGATGTTCAGATCGGCGCCGTACGTCGTCTTCAGATCGAGGCCCATGGCGTCGGGGTACTTGGCGTCGTCGTTCTGATCGAGGAGCGCGTAGTAGAACGGCGCCTCCCCGCCCGTGTCGGAGATCGAGTCGCCGAGGATGACGTGGGTCTTGTACTTCGTCGGTCCCGCGGTGACCGGGCCGGTGCCGGTTCCCGTCTCGGTCGTGCCGCTGTCCGCGGGTGAGCCGGTGCTCGGTGCCGGGTCGACGCTCGACCCGCACGCCGTGAGGAGACAGATCGAGAACGAGAGCGCACGGAGAGAGAGGAGCTGGGGCATCGGGAAGACCTCCGAAAGGAACGGGGACGATCCTAAGCGAGCCGAGTGAAACGTGTTCCACCCGTCCGCCCTCGCGAAAAAAGGGGTGCGATCGCGGTATGCGCTGGATCATGCCTGGTTCGATTGCGCTGCGCATGCGGGCCATGACGCGGTGGGGACGAGCGAGCTTTACCGCTCGCAGGGGCTCGATTAGCGTCGCGACCGTGTCCGGCGCCGGATCGAACGGCCGCGATCGACGGCGCAGCCCCGCGGGGGAAGCCGAACTCGCTCGGAGCGAGCGGAAGGGGCCGAGCCCCGTCGCACCGTCGCGCAAGGGCCGTGTCGTGGCGCTCACCGGCGCGGCATCGTTCCTCGGGCGGAACCTGATCGGCATCCTCGAGGAGGACGCGTCGATCGCGCACATCATCTCGGTCGACCTCGTGTCTCCCGTCACCGCGGGGGCGAAGACGCGCCACTACGAGATCGATCTCACGCAGCCGGGCTCGGAGGTGCGGGTCTCCGAGATCTTCTCCGCCGAAGCCGTCGACACGGTCGTCCACCTCGCGTTCCTCGCGTCGCCGCCGCACGCGACCGCGTATGCGCACGAGCTCGAGTCGGTCGGCACGATGCGCGTGATCACGGCGTGTCGGTCCGCGCGCGTCCGCAAGCTGATCCAGTGGTCGACGACGCTGCTCTACGGCGCCCGTCCGACGAACCCGAACTTCCTCTCCGAGCGACACCCGCTGCGCGCACGGCAGGACGAGCCGTTCTTCGCCGACAAGATCTCGGCCGAGCAGGAGGCGACCCGCTTCGCCGCCCGTGAGCGCGGGACGGTGGTGACGATCCTCCGCACCGCTTCGATCCTCGGACCGACGGTCAACAACTACCTGACGCGCTACCTCGCGCAGAAGGTCGTCCCCACGATGATGGGGTTCGATCCGCTCCTGCAGTTCCTCCACGAGGTCGATGCGATCGCGGCGTTCAAGCGCGCGATCGACCGCGACGTGGCGGGCACCTTCAACATCGTGGCCGAGGGCGTGCTGCCACTCTCCACCGTGGTGAAGCTCTCCGGCCGGCTCGGCGTGCCGATCCCGCACCCCGTTGCGCGCCCGCTGCTCCAGGCGTTGTGGGTCGCACAGGTCGCCGAGGCGCCCGCCTCGCTCATCGATTACCTGCGGTTCCTCTGCGTCGCCGACGGCGAGAAGGCGAAGCGCGAGTTCGGGTTCGTGGCGGCCTACACCACGCGTGAGGCGCTCGTCGATTTCGCGAGCGCGCAGCGATTGCGGGACGTGAACCTGCTGCAGGAGCGTATGGACACGCGGGTCGTGAGCGAGGGGCGATGAGCAGGGGGAAGCGAAAGAACCGCACGCCTCGTCCCGAGAACCCTCCCGCGGACGCGAACGCCCACGCGAACGCGGACCCGAACGCGAACGCGAACGCGAACGCGAACGCGAACGCGAACGCGGATGTGGTTCCGGTGCTCGAGCCGGCCGCCGAGGAGGAGGAGCGGCTCGACTTCGGCGAGCGTTCGAGCCTCGCGCCGCGCCGCGACGTCGCCGAGTTCTCTGCGTACGTGCCGGAGCCGCGGGTGAGCGACTCGTTCGACGACGCGCTCGGTGCGGGGACGTCGGACGAGCGCGGCGTCGCGAACGCGAACGCGAACGCGAACGTGAACGTGAACGCGAGCGCGGACGTCGACGCGGAGCTGCGCGCAGTCGAGGCCGAGGTCGATCGCATCTTCCAGAAGCGCGCGGAGATGGGCGTGCCGCGGTCGCGACGCGACGAGAGCGCGCTGCGCAGCGTCGTCGATCGGATCCGCGAGGCCCTGCCGGTCGAGCTGCCGGGTGAGGACGGCGGGCTGATGGACGCCGCGAAGGACGTCCTCTCGACCGACTACTACCTCCGGCAGTGGGGCCGCATCGGGCTCCGCAATCGGAGCGAAGAGGTCGACGAGTTCGGGCTCGACCCCGTCTACGAGCAGCGGCTGCGGCCGATGCTCGACTTCCTGCATCGCCACTACTTCCGCGTGCAGGTCGACGGGCTCGAGCACGTGCCGAGCGACGGCCGCTGCATCATCGTGGCGAACCACTCCGGCGTGCTCCCCTACGACGGGATCATGGTGCGCACCGCGATCCGCGCGGAGCACCCCTCGCACCGCGAGATCCGCTGGCTCGCCGAGGACTTCATCTATCACCTGCCGTTCCTCGGCGCGTTCATGAACCGCGTCGGCGCCGTGCGCGCCTGTCAGGAGAACGCCGAGCGTCTCCTCCGGCAAGAGCGCTGCGTGCTGGTGTTCCCCGAAGGCATCAAGGGGATCGGCAAGCTCTATCGCGAGAAGTACAAGCTCCAGCGCTTCGGGCGCGGCGGCTTCATCAAGCTCGCTCTCCGCACGGGCTCGCCGATCGTTCCGCTGTCGATCGTCGGCGCGGAAGAGTCTTCGCCGATGCTCTATCGCATCGAGTACCTCACGCAGGCGCTCGGCCTACCGTTCGTGCCCGTGACGCCGACGTTCCCGCTCCTCGGGCCGCTCGGGCTCGTCCCCGCGCCGACGAAGTGGAAGCTGGTGTTCGGCCCGCCGGTCGATCTCGAAGGGCACGGCGCCGAGGCTGCGGAGGACTCGCTCCTCGTCGGACGGCTCAGCGAGCGCGTGCGGACGGCGATCCAGCGCTCGCTCGACACGACGGTCGCGGAGCGGAAGAGCGTCTGGTTCGGGTGACCGAGCCCTCGTCGGAACAGCCCCCTCCCGACGTGCCCACTGCGGAGAAGGGCGAGCTTGCCAAGCCCGATGGGGTGCTCGTCCTCGACAAGCCGCGCGGCCCCACGTCGCACGACATCGTGGCGCGCGTGCGACGGCTCTTGAAGACGCGCGAGGTCGGCCAGGCCGGCACCCTCGGTCCGATGGCGACCGGCGTGCTCGTGCTCGCGATCGGCGAGGCGACGAAGCTCGTCCAGTGGCTCACGGCGGAGGCCAAGGCGTACCGGGCGACGATTCGCCTGGGCGTCTCGACCACGACCCTCGATGCCGAAGGAGAGATCGTCGAGACGCGTCCCGTCTCCGCGATCGACCGCGACACGCTCTCGCGCGCGATCGAGGCCGAGCGCGCGCGCACCGAGCAGATCCCCCCGGTCGTGTCCGCCATCAAGATCGGCGGCGTCGCGGCGCACAGGCGCGTCCGTCGCGGTGAGGAGCTGACCCTCGCGCCGCGTCCTGTCGCGGTGAGCTCGCTCGAGGTCCGCGAGGTGCGCGACGATCCCCCCGAGATCGACGTCTCGATCGCGTGCGCCAAGGGGTATTACGTGCGATCGCTGGCGCGCGATCTCGCCGAGCGCCTCGGCACCTTCGGGCACCTGACGAGCCTGCGTCGGATGCGGAGCGGCTCGTTCGCGATCGACGACGCGCTGCCGTTTGCGTTCGACCGCCTCGACCGGGCGTTCGAGCGCGAGACGCTCCTCGCCGCGCTGATGCCGCTCCCCTTCGCCGCTGCGCACGTGCTCGGCCGTGAGTGCCTGACCGACGCGGGCCTGATCAAGGCACGGCACGGGAAGCGAATCCACGTGAGCGACTTCACGTCGCCGCCCGCGCAGGGGACCACGGCCTTCTTCCATGGTGACGTCGTCGTCGCGATCGGTGAGGTCGCCGGGGACGAAGCGCGCGTGATCCGTGGGTTCCGAGCGCACTGACTTCGAGTACAATGGCACCAATGCTCGGCTTGGCCACGGCGACGGATGACGCCTGGATCGAAGCCGCTCTGGCGGATCTCTCGACCTTCCTCGTCGATCACGCGCACTGCGAGATGAAGGCCGCGACCAATGCGATGTCGCTCGCGGTGCGGCACGGCGATCGACCCGAGCTCGTCCGCGCCATGATCGCGCTCGCCGAGGAAGAGCTCGCACACTTCCGCCGCGTCCACGAGCTCCTCGTCTCGCGCGGGCTCGGACTCGGTGCTCCTCCGGTCGACGAATACGCGGCGATGTTGCGCCGCGCGATCCACGTGCTCGGTCGCTCCCCGTCGACGCTCGTCGATCGTCTGCTCGTCGGCGCGCTCATCGAGGCGCGCTCGTGCGAGCGGTTCCGCATCCTCTCGGAGCGGCTGACCGAGCGCGACGACGAGCTCGCGCCGTTCTATCGCGAGCTCTTCTCCTGCGAGGCAGGCCACTACCGCACGTTCATCGATCTCGCGGTCGCCGAAGGCGCGCGCGACGGGGTGTCGGCCGACGACGTGCGCGCGCGGCTCCGCCGGATCGCCGAGGCCGAAGGCGCGATCGTCGCCCAGTTGTCTCTCTCGAGCGGGCTCTCGAACGGAGAAACCTCCGGGCGCGCCCGCGCTGCAGTGCACGGGTAGGGGGCTCCTTGGCTACGACTGATCTCCTGACCCTCGACCGTCGTCTCGCCCTCGCGGCGAAGGCACTCGACCGCTGGCGTCGCGAGCTCGTCGTCGACGATCGACGCGACAAGGACGATCCGCTCGCGGGCTGGCCCGAGCTCGCGACGCGGAACACGATGGAGGCGATCGCGCGCTCCGGCCTCGCACCGATCCCCTCGCATCCGCCGCTCTTGCTGCCGGGGATCGATCCCGGTCCCGTCACCATCACGATGGACGACGTCCTCGCGGAGGTTCGCGGCGCCATGGTCTCGTGGTGCGCGCACCTCCACGTGGCCCGCGCCATCCGCGAAGCGACCGTCGCGCGCTCCGCGATGACGCGCGAAGATCTCGAGTCCGACTCCTACGGCCGGGAAGCCTCGTTCCGCGGGATGCTGCGCGCGCTCGCGCGACCGCGTCAGGCCGGTGGCGTCCCCGAGGGGCGCGCGGCGGCGGCCATCGAAGATCTCTCGCCCCAGCTGATGGACGGCGTCGTGGACGAGGAGATGCGACGCCGCGAGACGGCCGAGCTCCTCGGCGCGCAACTGAAATGCTGCCACGACCCCGACCTCGAGGCGTCGAACCTCGCCGACGCGTATCTGAAGCGGACCCACGACGAGGCGAAGGAGGGCATCGCCTTCGGGCTCCGCACGTCGCAGCGGCACACCAAGAATTTGAACTGGGTCGACGTGCTCGCGGTCCGACGCGCGGCCGACGTCGCCGAAGGGTGGCCGGCGAGCCTCACCGGTCGTTGGTTCGCCGAGCTCGCGCGCGGGACGGAGCTCGTCTCCGGGATCGACGTGGACGTGAAGGTCGACGGCGGCCGGCTCGCGCCGCACGCGGATCACGCCGGCCTGCACCTCGCCCCGCCGACCGGCGCGTGGACGTTCGCGCGCGCGCTGCACGCGCTCGGCGCGGCGCTCCGCATCCACGGGCGCGACGCGAAGGTGCCGTTCGCGCCGCACGCGCCCCCGCACGATCGCAGACCGACGGTGTTCGGCGAAGCGTTCCTCGGGCTCGCGTCGACGCCCGTGTTCCATGCGCGCGCGCGCGGCGTGGCGAAGGCGAAGGCCGACATCTCCGCCCGTCGGCTCGCGACGACGCGGCTCCTCGAGCGACGCCATCTCGCGCTCCGCGTACGGCTCGCCCCCGAGCTGGCCAAGGGACGTCGCCCCTTCCTCGAGGCGTTCGAAGAGCTCGCGCAGGACGTCTTCGGAGACACGCCGCGCGCGCTCGCCGCGTTCCTCGGCGCGCCCGGTCCGACGGGGCCGGCCGACGACGCCGCGCGCTTCCGTGCGTTCGAGGAGGGGGACGCGATGGCGAAGAGCCTCGTCGACTCGTTCGACAGTGACTGGTGGCGGAACCCGCAGGCCGCTGCGTGGATCCGCGATCGCTGCGCGCGCTGAATCGGCGATCTCGATTCTGGGACGCTCGAACAGCAGATCGGATTGAACACGGAGGCGCAGAGGCGCGGAGGTTCGAGAGCCTGCCGACCGCGGCTTCCGCGCTCGCTATCCAGTCGCCTCGAAGGTGTCCACGTGGCCCCGAGAAAACCGCGAGTCGGCGGTTTGCTACCGCAATCTTCGAATGAACAACGACGAATGCGGACACCATGAGCGACCGCGACTTGGGAGAAGCGATCGGCAGACCTCTCCAGGACTCCGTGCCTCCGTGCCTCCGTGTTCAATCGGTTCAGGTGCGCCGAGCTCGCGTATCGAGATCGCTGATCAGGCGCTCTCGGACAGCGGCTCGGAGAGCGGCTCGGTGGTCGTGCGCGGCCCCGGCGTGACGCGATCGGGAAGCAGACGCCCGCTCTGGAAGAGGTAGAGGCCTCCTTCGATCGGACCCTGCGAATCGGCATCGCGCTGCAGCCACACTACCGGACGCCCGCGCGGCGGCGGCAGGCTCGCGCGCACCCCGTCGGCGTCGGGCGCGGGCGGCGTCCACGCGCCGGTGTTCGCGTAGATCACGCCGTCCTCGTATTCGAAGTGCGGGATGTGCGTGTGGCCGAAGACGACGGCGCGCGCGCGGTAGATCTCCGCGATGCGACGCGCGACGCGTTCGACGCGCGCGTATTCGTCGGCCATCCCGGGCGCGGGGAGCGTGAGCTCGATCCCGATGCCGGTCGCGACGGCCGCGGCAGCGAGCGTGAGACCGAGCTTCGGCTTGAACGGTGACACGAGAAAACCGGCCATCGCGACGGTGAGGAGCGCGATGTAGTCGGCGCGGACCTCGCGGACCATGCGTTCGGGTGCATGATCCTCGACCGGCGCGACGAACAATTGCGCATGCTCGTCGACGGCGTCGGGATCGAC
>JBKJQC010000486.1:0-22114 GCA_046593995.1 Polyangiales bacterium | reverse complement strand
GACGACGGCGAGCGTGGCGAGCGGAAGGTGGGCAAGCCGGATCGCGATTGCCGCAGGATAGGACCGTTGCTGCCGGGCCCTATTGCGAGCGATGAGGATCCGCGCTCGAGGCTCAGGTCCCGTTGGGCCACATGCAGGCGCGACTGAGGCCGAGACATGGCCACACAGGACAAGGACTCACGGGAGGCGGAGCAACAGATTCACCGAGTGCGCGAGCTGGTACTGCGGTGGGGCGTCCAGCCTGACCCGCCGTCGTGCGGCAGGTGTGCATAGTGCAACGTCGTAGCCGGCCTCGCGCGCAAGGCTGGTCAATTCGCGCAGGTTGAAGAACCAGTGCGTGAGCACAGAACCTGGCACGTTCAACTGCGCGCTGACGAACGTAGGGATGTCCCCTGCGGGCACGTCCAGCAGGAGAACGTGCTTCGCTCGGTAGGACAGCAGCTTGCGGAGTGCGCCAAAGGGATCAGGCACCGCCTGTAGCGCGGCCCGTACATACACGAGCTCGACCTCGGAGTGCTCCGGTAGATCCGGTCGGAAGCAGACTTCAGGCAAAAGCTCGCGTCCGATCGCGATGACGGCCGGCAGATCGACGACCGTGTATCGCACAGGGCCGATGGTGTTGCGCAGCAGCGCGTAGTCGATGCCCATCCCGCCGCCATAGTCGAGTATCCGCGTGATGCCGTGACTGGCGACGAGGACGCCCAAGAGAGCGCGGTCGCCCTCCAGTCGCGAGCCGCCGCGCACGGCGTTCTCGAGGAACTGTCGCGTGCCTCTGAGCCAGAGGTCGGCCTCGTAACCTCTCCGAACGGGGACATCCTCGACCCGTTGGTACACGCCGCGCCACGTCGGCTCACGGCGGACGAAGCGCGCGAGGCGACGGCCGGCGCTGTGAAGCCTGCGCAACTCAGCAGGGATGATCACGCCATCCTGACGTATCGGCCTGACATTGTTAGACATCAAATTTACCTCGTCCCTGTACGCCCCCTCGCGGTTCAGTGGGGGCTGCGCGGGGCTGGCGTCGGGTCAATGCCGGCGGTTCTGGCACCGCGGTTGGGTGAGACACTAGCCTCGTGAAGCTGCTGGTCACGGGCGGCGCCGGATTCATCGGGTCGAATTTCATCCGCTACTGGTTCCGCCGATACGCCGCCGACTCGATCGTGAACTTCGACGCGCTCACCTATGCCGGCGATCGCTCTTCGCTCTCGGATATCGAGGCGAGCACTCCGGACCGCTATGTCTTCGTTCAAGGTGACATCGCGGATCAGCGCGCGGTGCGGGATGTCATCGGGCAGCATCGCCCGGACATCATCGTCAACTTCGCCGCTGAGTCACATAACAGCCGCGCGGTGCTCGACCCCGTCGCGTTCGCGCGCACGAACATCCTCGGAACGCAGGTGTTGCTGGAGGCGGCGCGCGAAGCTCGCGTCGACCGTTTCCATCACATCTCGACGTGCGAGGTATACGGGGATCTGGCGCTCGACAGTGATGACCGATTCACTGAGGAGTCACCGTATCGCCCGCGAACGCCATATAACGCCTCGAAGGCGTCGGCCGACCTGATCGTCCGGGCATTCCACGACACGTACAAGCTTGCGGTCACGATCTCGAACTGCTCGAACAACTACGGGCCGTACCAGTTCCCCGAGAAGGTGATACCGCTCTTTACGGCGAATGCCCTCGATGACCGGCCGCTGCCGATCTATCGGCACAGTCAGAACCGGCGTGAGTGGCTCCACGTCGACGACCATTGCCGGGCCATCGACCTGGTGCTGCGCCGAGGTCGCATCGGCGAGACGTACAACGTGGGGAGCGGCGAGGAGCGCAGCATCGACGAGGTCGCGGACGCCGTCCTCGCGGCGACCGAGAAGCCTGCGGCCCTGAAGGACTACGTCGAGGATCGTCCCGGACATGACCGGCGCTACCTTCTTGACCACACGAAGATCACGCGCGAGCTGGGCTGGGTACCTGAGATCGCGTTCGACGACGGCCTTCGGGCGACGGTGCAGTGGTATCGCGCGAACCGGGAGTGGTGGGAGCCGAAGCGAGACCGGGCCGTTGCGGCGCTCGACGAGTCGCGATGGGCGGCGAGCCGCTAGCGCGGCTCTGCACGGCGCGCGACAGCGTGCCAGAACGGCGCCTGTCGCGAGACGATCACGTCCGTCAAGCCTGCGGCTTCCAGGAGCATCGCGACCTGGGCGCGCGTGTACCGCTTCTCGAGCCGCGTGCCGAAGCGGTCGAGGCTGTCGTTCCGCATGGTGCGGAATGAGGCCCGTGCATAGAAGCTGAGCGGCAACTGGGCCGCGAGCCCAGCCGCACCTGCTGCGGCGAGGATCCGCGCGAGTCGGGCGAGGGGCCAGTACGCGACCGCCGCGATGGCTGTCGCGACGATGACGAGGATCTGCTGCGGCAGCAAAGAGGTGAGGCGGCGCACAGCGTCCGTCGCACGAAAGATCGCGCGATACGCCAACGGGCGCGTCTCGAGCGTGTAGTAGAGGTACAGCAGGAACCGTCCGCCTGGCCGGACGAGGCGTGCGAGCCGCCCGAGGGCATCCTCCGTCTCGTTGATGTGGTGCAGGACGCCCAGCGAGTACACGAGATCGAACGAGGCGGGGCGCAGTGGTGGAGAACGGACATCGCCCTGAACGCAGACCACGCGGCCGCTCGCGCTGGTGTTCTCGTGGGCGACTTCCACGCTGCGGCCCAGATCGACGGCGATCACGCGCGCACCGCGTCTCTGCACCTGCTCGGCCCACCTGCCGGCGCCGCAACCGGCGTCGACGACGAGCGCTCCTTCCTGGTACGACTCGGGCGGGACGATGTCGAAGTACCGCTCGAAGGTCACGTCGAGTTCCTCGGAGCCCACTCGCGAGAATGACCGCCATTCCGCATCGAAGCGCTCGACCAGTTCGAGGTCGGGCGACGCGGCCGGGTGGTCGTCGGACCAGCCGACCGCGCGACCAAGTGGTGTGGCGAACCAGCGGGCATGTGCCGCTCGAAGGACCGAGCGGGCCGGTCCGGTCAGGAGCCGCGGGATGCTGCCGATCACGGGATACCGTTCGACGCAGGTGCCGGGGTCGTGAGCGAGTACCGCGTCTCGGCGATCTGCGCTCGCGTCGACCACGCGGAGCGCTCCCCCGCATGCGGGGCACGCGAAGTGGGCAAGGGCCCACTCCCAGCTCACGCTCGTCCGTCCGCATGCGCGTCGTACCACGAGGCATCCATCGATGTCGAGTATCGGCGGCCGCTGCAGCGTGCGCATCTAGACTCTGCGGTCCGTGGACGTCGTGCTCGTGACGAACTCGCTCGGCGTCGGCGGCGTCGAGACGAACCTCCTCGGGCTTGCGGACGCCCTGGCGCGGCGCGGCCATCGCATTCGCGTCGTTTCGAGCGGGGGCGCGCTCTTGCCGGAACTCGAGGCGCGCGGCATCCGTCACGTCACCCTCCCGGTGCGGCTCTCGCCGGCGGCGGTGACGCTCGCGGCCATCCGGCTCCGGGCGCTCCTTCGGGCGGATCCGGCCGACATCGTCCATGCGATGTCGGCGGCGGCAAACCTGGCCGCCCTGCTGCGGCCTCGCGGACGGACGCGGCACGTCTCATCGCCGATGGGCCTCGCGCAATCCGATCGCGAGCCGCGCTGGAAGACGGCGCTCCGCAACCGGCTGATGAGCGTCGGCGCGGATCGCGTGCTCGCGATCTCCGAGGAGATCGAGCGCGCACTCGCACAGATCGGCGTCTCGCGCGATCGCCTGCGGCGGTGCCCGGTGGTCGGCATCGACCTGGTCCGCTTCGATGCCGCATCAGCCGACGGACGGCTCGTGCGGAGCGAGCTGGGAATCCAGGCCGGCGTCCCTGTGATCACGACGATCGGCGCCCTGCACCCTCGCAAGCGCCACGACCTCTTCCTCGATGCGGCAGCCGCAATCAGGCGCTCGCTGCCGTCGGCGCGCTTCATCGTCGCCGGGGAGGGAGCCGAGCGCGAGAGCCTGCGGCACCGGGCCGCGCAACTCGGCGTCGAAGGAGCCGTTCACTTCCTCGGCCAGCGGCGCGACATCCGCGCGATCCTCGCGGCGACCGACGTCTACGTGAAGCCCGGGATCGTCGAAGGGTTCATCGGGATCACGGTGCTGGAGGCGATGGCCGCGGGCGTGCCCGTCGTCGCATTCGACACGCGTGATGTCCACGCGGCCGTCGTGCCCGGATCAACGGGGGAGCTCGTGCCGAGGGGCGATGCCGCGGCGCTCACCGCCGCCATCACGCGGCTCATCTCGGAGCCCGATCGCGTGCGCGCGATCACGACGGCCGCGCGTGCATTGGTGGAGCGGGAGTTCGCGCTCGACGCGGTCGCGCGACAGCTCGAGGATGCGTACCACGAGGCAGGGGCGGCGTGAGGATCCTGTACCTGCGGAACCTGTACTGGCCGGCCGACTTTGGCGGCAACCGCTACCCCTGGGAGGTCACGCGCCGGCTCGCGCGCCGCGGGCACGACGTCCGCGTGCTGACCGGACGGACCCCCGCTGCGGCCGGGAGCGCGGGGCCGGATGGGGTGCGCGTGTCGTACTTCCCGGTGCTCCGCGGCAACCCGCTCGCAACGCATCTGTCGAACGCGGCGGCCGCGGCGCCGGCGCTCCGGGCCACACTGCGCGCCGGATTCGAGGTGGCGATGGTGGCGTCCTACGACGTGGCGCTGCCCTACTTCGCGACCCGCTCGCGTCCGCCCGCGGCGTTCATGTACCACTCGAGCCTGTACTCCGAGGCGATCGAGCGGCTGCGGCACCGGGGTGCGCCGGGGCGCTTGGCCCACCGGGCGATCCGGGCGTACATGGACGCCGTCGAGCGGCGCGTGCTCGGCCACGCGCAGGCCATCGTCGCCGTCAGCGACTACTCGCGGGACGAGATCGCGGCGAAGCTGCCGGCCGCGCTGGCGCGCACGCACCTCATCCACACCGGCGTCGACACCTCCTTCTATACCCCGCCCGCCGATCGAGCCGCCGCGAAGCGGCGGCTCGCGATCACGGAAGGCGATGCGGTCGCGGCGGTGGTCGGCCGGCTTGTCGGGGTGAAGCGATACGACCGCGCGATCGGCGCGGTCGCCGCGCTGCGCGATCAAGGGCTGCGGACGACGCTGCTCGTCGTGGGAGATGGGCCCGACCGCCCGGCCCTCGAGGCGCAGGCGAAGGCCGCCGGCCTTGGCGACCGCGTCCGGTTCCTCGGCTTCCGCACCGGCGAGGAGCACCGCGACGCGCTCTGGGCGGCTGACATCCAGATCTGCTCCAGCGAGTTCGAGAACCTGAGCCTCGCGCTGCTCGAGGGGCTCGCCGCGGGCCTTCCGGTCGTCAGCGTCCCCACCGGGGGCACCGTCGGCCTGCTCCGCGCGATCGACGAGCGGCTCCTCGCGACAGGCGGATCTGTCGGGGAGCTGGCGGCGGCGGCGGCGCGCGTGCTACGGGATCCGGTCCTACGCCATGAGGTAGGTGACCGGTGCCGCGCTCACGTCGTCGCCCATCACGACTGGGAGCGCGTCGTTGACCGCGTCGAGTCGCTCCTGTCCGGCATGGCTACCCCGCCGCGCTGAGCAGGTGCGCGCGGAACACCATCGTGTTCGCGACGAGTGACGGCCAGATCCGGATGAAGCGGCTCTCGCAGAAGCGGACGCTGACGTCGAAGCCCGCTTCGCCGAGGCACGACACCAGCGAGGACGGTGAGAATGAATGCAGGTGCGTGCGATCGATCTCCACCGGCCGCCCGGTCGCGAACCGGATCCGATTCTTGAGCCTGGTGGCGTTCGGGACCGAGCCCACGAACACGCCGCCGGGGACGAGCACCCGCGCGACCTCCCTGGCGACCGACCAGGGGTCCGGGCAGTGCTCCAGGAACTCGCCCGCCAAGACGGCATCAACGGAGCGGGACCGCACTGGCAGGCCGGCCCAGAGATCCGCCTGCACGACGGACAGACCCTTCTCGCGGCGGGCGCGTCCGAGCGCGACGCCATCGATGTCGAGTCCCACGACCCCCGCAGGGTCGAGGCCGAGCCGCTGGGCGAGGGTCCCGTCGCGGCAGCCGAGATCGAGGACCCGCCGCGAGCCGGCCAGCGCCGCTCGCAGGAGCAGCAGGCGTTCCTCGCCTCCGAAGGTAAAGCCGTAGCGCCCGCCCTCGTCGTGATGACGCTCGTACCGCTCGCGCGTCGACCGCGACATCCTCAGTCCGTCTGCGCCGGGTCCGACGCGGGGGCCGGCCACGTGTACAGGACCTGCGGTGAGAACGGGTCGATGCGCACCTCGTCCGGCCGCGACGGGTCGTACACGCGGTCGGGCACGTTGACGATCAGCGCCGCGGTCGTCCCGAGCGTGCGGTAGCCGTGATACACGCCCGGCGGCACGAACAGCGCGAAGCGATCGCCTTCGTCGGAGAGATGCTCCTCGATCGCGCCTTTGGTCGGCGATCCGACGCGTCCGTCGTACAACGGGATGACGACGCGCCCCGTGATCACGACGATGACGTCGGTCTGCTCATGATGCCAGTGCCAGCCTCGGATGACGCCTGGCTCGTTCACGGTGAGGATGGCCTGGCCGAATGACGTAAACTCGGGCCAATCGGAGCGCACGAGCTCCGTCAGTGAGCCGCGCTCGTCCACGTGCGGCTCGAGCGCGCGACGACGGACGCCAGCGATCACGGCCACGGCCGGTTCGCGCCGCGCTCCGCAACGAGGGTCGATGCGCGGTAGAGGCTCGCGATGGACTCGCCACAGTCGGACCAGTAGCCCGGCATCTGGTGGAACGTCGCCTTGCCGAGCTCGATGAAGCGGTTGTTCACGTCCTCGAGCTCGATCTCGCCGCGGCGTGAAGGCCGGAGCGTGCGCACGATGTCGAACACCGACGGCTCGTAGAGGTAGAAGCCGGTGACGATCAGGTTCGACGGCGCGACGTCCGGCTTCTCGTGGACGCGGATGACCTTGCCGTCACGCATCTCGACAACACCGTAGGCCGTCGGGTTGTCGACCTCCGTGAGGACAAGGTGCGCTCCCGCGCCGGCCGCGCGGAATCGCTCGACGATCGGCGCGACGGAGTGCTCGAAGATGTTGTCGCCGAGCAGCACCGCGACCGGGTCTCCTGCGGCGAACCACTCGCAGAGCCCGAGCGCCTCGCCGATCCCGCCGGCGCGCTCCTGGTACGCGTAGTCGATGTGTCGCAGGCCGAATGCGGACCCGTTGCCGAGCAGGCGCAGGAAATCGCCGGCATGGTCGCCGCCGGTCACGATCATGATGCGGTCGATCCCAGCGCCGACGAGCTGCTCGATCGCGAAGTAGATCATCGGCCGGTCGTACACAGGCAGGAGATGCTTGTTCGTGATCCGCGTGAGCGGGTGCAGACGGGTGCCGGTCCCGCCCGCGAGGATCACGCCCTTCACTCCGGCAGCCGGCCGACGAGAATCATGGCGGGGCCGGGGAACCAGCGGCCGATGAACGGCGCGGCGAGCCTCGCGGCGATCCCCGCAATGACGTCCTTCGCCAGGATCAGCGAGCGCACGCGGCTGCGCCGCAGCGCCGCGAGCTCCGCCGCGCGATCGCCGGCGGCCAATTTCGCCGAGCGCCGCAGCATCCGCATCACGATGCCGAACCGCAGCTGAGCGAGGAGATAGGCCTTGATCGCGATGTGCGGCGGGCAGACCGTGACGCGCGCGTCGACGACGCCCGCGCGGCGCGCAACGTTGAGGAGTGCCATCGTGCTCCATCGCGTCAGGTGGTGCGGGGGCTCGTCGTACCCCTTCGGGGGGTGAGGAAAGCCGTGGCGATTCGGTGTCGAGATCACGACGGTGCCGCCGGGTCGCAGCGCGCGCAGCGACGACCGCAGGAACTCGAGGGGCTCCTCGACGTGCTCGATGACCTCGAACAGCGTCACGACGTCGACCGTCGGATGCGGGCGCGCGAGGTATGCGTCGAGCGTGAGGTGCGACAGTCGATCTCCGCCGTTGCGCTCGTTGCCGAGCACGATCAGGCGCTCCGCGATGTCGATGCCGCGTGCGTCGATGCCCCTGTGCGCCGCCGCGTACACGAAGCGCCCGTCCGCGCAGCCGATGTCGAGCAGCGTCCGCGCGCCCGACGGCAGGCTGTCGAGACCCACCTGCTGGTACCAGCCGAGCCAGTCGACGACGGCCTTGCCGAGGTAGTGCGCGTCCTCGTCGTACCACTCGCCGCCCGGATTGGTGCGCGGCTCCCAGACCTGGAGCTCGCACGACGGGCACTGGAGGAGGCGCGAGGGGCCTGAGGTGTCGAGCACGCGGGGCGCGAGCGCCGCGCCGCATCCCGGACACACCGGCGCATCAGAGGTCACTGAGCGGTGCTCCCCCGCGCAGTCGGCGGATCAGCGGCTCGAGGTCCAAGTGTATCGCGGTGGTCGCCGCGCCGAGCAGCAGCAGCGCGCGCTGGCGCCCCGATGCCGTCCGGACGCGAAGCCCGTGGCCGTACAACCGGCGCGCCGGACCCCACTGCCGCTGCGCTTGGAGCACACGCCCACTATGCCAGTACCGTCGCGCGAGGACGTTCGCCCACGAAGCGATGATCGCGCGGTCGTCGGGAAGGTCGCGGTCTGTCCTGCGGTGTCTCACCACGAGTGCCTGCTCCATGCAGAGGCGCGGTCCGTCGAAGTTCCTGGGCGCCGTCACGGCCTGGACCGTGAAGGATCCAAGATGGCGCCGCCAGTGCGAGACGACCTGGTCATCGGCGAAGAACGGCCCTAGCTCCGCGAGCGCAAGGAACGTCGCGTAGTCGATGTGCGGGTGCCCGGGGAGCTGGCGGAACCCGCCGACGGCCTGGAGCGCGCCGCGGCGGACCAGGACCGTCATCACCTCGACGAACGAGTCCAGCAGCGTCGCGGGCAGAGCGTCGAAAGAGCCGCGAGCCGCGGGTCCGGCGAGCGGCGGGATGCTAAGCACGCGACCGTGCGATCCGAAGACCGCGTAGCGGGCGTAGGTGAGGACCAGGTCGGGGTCGCGCATGATCTCGACCTGTCGCTCGAGCTTGTCGGGGACCCAGCGGTCGTCGCCTTCGACGAACGCGAAGAGCGTGCCGCGAGCCTGCGCGACCCCGGCGTTGTACGTGTCCGCCAGCCGATCGATGCCCGAGTGCTCGCGTGCGAGCACGCGTATCCGCGGGTCGATGACACGAGCGACCTCGTCGAGAGTCCCGTCGGTCGAGCCGTCGTCCACGACGATGAGCTCCCAGTCCCCGTAGGTCTGCGCGATCACGCTCTCGAGGCACTCACGGATGTACGCGGCGTGCTGGTAGGTCGGCGTGATGATCGAGACGAGCGGACGTGCCGCCGCACCCACCTCAGGCGCTGCGGCCCGCGCGTGACGGCAGCAACCGCAGGAGCGTGATGAGCTCCGTCGGGCGCATGAGGAAGAGCGCGGCCGCGTACGTGCCGACGCCGGCGAGGGTCCCGAGCGAGATCGCGAGGAGCGGATCGTCGGTGGTGCGGCTGGCAAACCAGGCCGCGGCACCGGCGACCGCGGCGACCACCGTCGTCGACGCGAGTGATCGCAGGATGCTGGCGCCCGACGCACGAGTCGCCCTCCGGAGGTACACGGCATAGGCGACCAGGGCCACGAGCGCGTGCAGCGTGAAGCCGACCGCGATGCCGATCGCGCCCAGACCGCGCGTCAGCCCGGCGGTGTACGCCGCGTACGACACCGTGTCGGCGATCCCGGCGACGGCCAGGAACCGGGAGGCCTTCAGCGAGAAGAGCGCCCGTCCGGCGATCGGCGCGAGGGTGAGACCGAGCAGTGCGAGCGCGTAGACGCGAAGCAGCGAGGCAACCGCGAGCGAGTCGTCTCTGGTGAACGCGCCGTGCTCGAACACGAGGCGGACCGCCGGCTCCGCGACGGCCATGACCAGCACGAGGACCGGCGCGACGAGCAGCCAGAGGAGCCTGAAGCCGCGCGATGCCGTCGTCCGCAGCGCCGCGATGTCGCCCCCGGCGACCTCTTCCGCCATCCGCGGGAAGATCACCGCGGCCAGCCCGCCGGACAGCAAGACCGCGAGGGTCATCACCACCCTCGAGGCGTACGCGACGTGCGAGAGCTCACCCTCGGGCAGCAGCGAGCCCAGGTAGCGCTCGACGACGGTGACGGCACGCGTGAACACGTTCGCGAGCAGCAGCGGGACGATCGCTACGAGGATCGCGCGAATGCCCGGATGGTCGAGGGAGAGCGAAGGCCTCCAGTAGCGGAACGCGACCGGCAACAGGAGCAGGCCCTGCAGGATGGTGCTCGCGGTCCAGGCGTACGCGACGCCCTCCATGCCGATACGGGTACCGAGGACGACGATGAGGAGCAGGTTCGCGAGCGCGCCGATGAGCGGGACCGCGCCCGACCACAGGAAGCGTGACTCGACCTGCCAGATCTCCGTGAGCAGCGCGAGCAACCCGAGCCCCAGGATCGACGGCCACAGGATGACCGCGAGGTCGCGCGCGAGCGCGTGCGCCGCGGGCGAGAGGCCGGGCGCCGACCAGCCGAGCAGGGCATCCGCGAACACGATCCCGCCGATAGCGCAGGCCGCGAGCGCCAGGAGCGAGAGATTGATCGCGCCGCTGACCACGCCGCTCGCGTCGTCGTTGCCGGCCCGCCGGTACTGCACGAACGTCGGCACGAACAGGACACCGACCGACGACATGACGACCGCGTACGCGTACAGCGGCAGGGCCAACGCCGCGAAGAACGCGTCCGTCTCGACCGTGGCGCCGAACAGCGCCGCGAAGACGAGCTGTGACAGGAGCGCCCCGGCCTGGGCCGCGAAGGTGAGGAGCGTGACGATGACCGTGTTGCGCAGCAGCGGGCGTGGCCCCGCCGTATCGCCGCCGCTCAGACGGACGTCCGCGGACGCGTGGTGTCGCGTGCGCTCCGCCATCTCGCGCCCTGTAGCCTCGCGACCGTGTCGAAGATCGCCGCACGCAGCTCTCCTCGCACCTCGAACCCGAGCGCGCGGAAGCGGGAGTCGTCCACCTCGTAGGAGAGCTGGTTCATGACGCGCGAGTCGACCTCCTGAACGCTGAGATCGGGGACGGCCTCCCGAACGAGCCCCACGATGTCCGCGACGCTCGCGTTCGCCGTCAGCACGTTGTAGAGGCCGTCGTCCGGACCACGGCGAAGCACGAACTCGATCGCACGAATTCCGTCGCCGAGCTCGAGATACGGCCGCCGCTGATGCATCGCCTCGCGCCACACGGTGAGGGGCTGGCCCATGACCGCCTGCCAACAGAACTTGTTCACCGCGGTGTGAAATCGCATCCCCGGCGAGGTGCCTGCGATCGTCCCGAAACGCATCGTGACCCAGCGGAGACCATCGCGGCCGAGCTCGGCGAGCAGGCGCTCGGCCTCGAGCTTCGATGCGGCATACGGGCTCTGCGGCCGCAGATCCTCGGCCGGGCAATCCTCGTCGACGACGCCGCTTTGCGTCCCGTACACGCTCGTCGTCGACAGGAAGACCAGACCGGCGCCAGCGCTTCTGCTGGCGCGCGCGACCGCCTCCGTGCCGCGGACGTTGACTCGCTCGATCTCGTCGGCGACGCCGAAGCTTCCCTCGGCGTTCGTCATCGCGGCCAGATGGACAACGGCATCCGCTCGCTCGAACAGGCGTGCGAGGTCGAGGTCGAGAACGTCTCCCTCGATGAAGCAGTACCGCCCGGCCGCGGGCAGGTCGAACAGCGACGGATACCTCTGGCTCGAGAGATCGTCGATCAGCACGATCTCGGCACCAGGAAAGCTCACTGGGAGAGACCGGATCAGCCGCGAGCCAATGTGACCGAGCGCGCCCGTGACCACGATGCGCATCACTACCTCACGTAGTCGTCTAGACGCGGTCGATAGTAGTCGCGCGTCTTCGCGAGTCCGTCCGCGAGCCGCGTCGTCGCGCGCCACCCCGTTAGTGTCTCCAGGCGGGCGCTACTGATGACCGCGTCGCCGACCTCGATCGCCTCGCGTTCGGGCGGCCACTCTACCGAGCGCACCCGGCCGCCGCCGACGTATCTGACGATCGCGTCGGCGAGCTCTCGGACGGTGTACGTCGCGCTCGCCGCGGCGAACAGCGCCTGACCTTCGCACGCGGCGCTGGAGGCCGCGCGGATCAGGGCATCGACGGCATCATCCACATAGGTGACCGTGCGCACCTGCCCGCCGTCACCGAACACCGTGAGGTCGCGGCCGCCAAGCGCCAGCCCGACGAAATAGTTCACGAAGCCGAGATCCGGCGTGCGGATGCTCGCCCGCGGGCCGTAGACGTTCGAGAGCCGGATCGCGGTCACCGGGATGCCGAAGGCCGCCCCGTGGACGAGGACGTACTTCTCCGCCGCCGTCTTCGTCGCGGAGTACAGGTCGAGCGGGAACTCGGGATGCGACTCGTCCGCCGGGCTGCTGCGGATCGGGCCGAGCTGCGTTGTGGTGCCCAGCTGCACAAAGCGGATCGGGCGTCCAGCGGAGCGGACGGCATCGAGCATCCCGAGCACCGCCGCCACGTTGACCTCGTCGGCCTTCCGGGGGTCCCGCATCGAGCCCGCATGCGAGGTGTAGGCCGCACAATTGAAGATCACGTCGGAACCGCTGATCTCAGCATCGATCTCGTCGCGGGAGCGGATGTCGGCGCGCACGACCCTGACACGATCCGCGATGCCGTACAGGTTCACGGGGTTGCCGCCGCACGCGGGGTCGAGGTCATCGTACACGGTAACGTGCGCGCCGAGGGCGACGCAGCGATGTGCGAGATTCGAGCCTATGAACCCGAGTCCGCCTGTCACGAGGACCTGCATCCCGGAGAGCTCGGACGTCGTGATCATTCGGGCGGCGACCGCTCCAAAACAGCCGTTCGGCCGCGCCACCAGTCGACGGTCGCGCGCAGACCCTCGGCCAGCGGGACCCGTGGACGCCAACCGACCTCGTCGCGCAGGCGCGCGCCGCCCGCGACCACGCGCACCGGCTCGTGTGAGGGCGTCGCGACGGCACCGAAGTCGACGGCATCCGGCCGGCCGGCCGCCGCGGCGAGGCCGCTGACGAAGTCGCGCAGCGCGATCCCCTCACCCGAGCCGATGTTCGCGGCGCCGGCTAATGACGAGTCGACCAGCCCCGCGAAGGCCTCCGCCACATCCGACACGTGGAGATAGTCGCGGATCCCGCGACCAGCCTGAAAGGGCACAGCTCCCCCAGCGGCGAGATCCGCGACCAGCGACGGGACGAGACGGGCGGGGTGCTCGCCCGGGCCGTAGCAGAAGAAGACGCGACCCCAGGCGAGCTCGGTGCGCGTCCGACGGGCGTAGCCCTCGAGCATCTCGAACAGCGCCTTCTTGCAGGCGCCATAGAAGCCGTTCGGGCGCAGCGGCGTGACGCCCTCGACGAGGTCGGACGCGCCCGCGATCTCGTACTCGGCGGAAGAGCCGGCCGCGACGACCCGCTGTCCGCCTGCCTTCACGAAAGCGTCAACGAGGCTGAGGCTGTCGCGGACGCACGCGAGGTTCTCGGCCGATGTGTAGTAGGTCGCCGGCGTCGTCTCCCACGCCAGGTGGAGCAGGTGCGTCGGGCGGACGTCGGCGATGAGGCGGACGATCGCGCCGGGGTCGGACAGCGCAGCTTGGTGCCAGGCCGCGCCGCTGACGCGCGCGAGCGGCCGTCGCGAGACGGCGTGTACCTCGAAGCCACGCTCCACCAGGCGCGGGATCGTGTGCGAGCCGATGAAGCCGGACGCGCCGGTGACCAGCGCGCGTCTCACGGAGCGCTCAGGACGGCGGCGGCGACCCGCCGCGCATCGTCCTCGGACAGCTGCGGGAACAGCGGCAGTGACACGACCTCGCGAGCGGCCGCCTCGGTTTCGGGCAGGCCGCCGCGTGGAGCGAGCTCGCGGTACGCCGGCTGATGATGCACCGGGACCGGGTAGTGCACGAGCACGCCGACGCCCTCGCCCTGCATGTGCTCGATGAAGGCCTCGCGCGAGCGGGTGCGGACCACGAACAGGTGGTAGACGTGCGTGATGCCCGGTCGCTCTTCCGGGAGGGCGACGCGCGCGTCCGCGAGCAGCTCGCGGTAGAGTCCCGCGAGCGCCGCGCGTCGCGCGTTGTCGGCATCGAGCGCCC
Source organism: Polyangiales bacterium (assembly GCA_046593995.1). Classification (GTDB taxonomy): domain Bacteria; phylum Myxococcota_A; class Polyangia; order Polyangiales; family JADJMO01; genus JALHOE01. The sequence continues at coordinate 8,006 of JBKJQC010000486.1, read as the reverse complement.
GCAGCTTGACGCTCAGCACCGCGGCCTGCAGCTCATCGAGCCGCGAGTTCCAGCCGGCGATGGCGCTGACGTAGCGCGCCTCCCAGCCGTACTCGCGTAGCAGGCGCAGGCGGCGGGCGAGATCGGGGTCAGCGGTCGCCACGAGCCCGCCGTCGCCGAGGGCGCCGAGGTTCTTCGTCGGGTAGAAGCTGAAGGCCGCGGCGTCGCCGATCGAGCCGACACGCCGCGCGCCGATGCGAGCGCCGTGTGCCTGCGCGCAGTCCTCGATCAGCCGCAGGCCGTGCCGCCGCGCGACATCTTCGATCGCGTCCAGGTCCGCGGGGTGGCCGTAGAGGTGAACCGGAAGAACGGCCTTGGTGCGCGGCGTAATGGCCCCCTCCAGCCGGTCAGGGTCCATCGTGTACGAGACCCGGTCGATGTCGACGAGCACGGGGCGCGCGCCCGTCTGAGCGATCGCCGCCACCGTCGCGACCGCGGTATGCGCGACCGTGATCACCTCGTCGCCCGGCCGCAGGTCGCAGGCGCGAAGTGCCAGGTGCAGCGCGTCGGTCCCGCTTGCGACACCGACCGAGTGGCCGGTCCCGAGGAAGCGTGCGAACTCCGCCTCGAAGGACGTGACGCTCTCGCCGAGGATGTACCGGCCGCCGTCGAGGACACACGCCATGGCCCGATCGATCTCGGCCTTCTGAGCGACATACGCCGCGAGCGGGCTCGCGCAGGGGATCACGGGAGGATGCGCACGTCCGGCACGTACACGATGAACCGGCCGCCGCTCGCGACGTAACCGGCCTCCTTCTCCATGATCTCCTTCGCGTGGTTCCAGGCGAAGAGGAGCGCGAGCTCCGGCGGCCGGTCGACGAACTCCTCGTAGGGACGCACGGGGATGTGGGTCCCTGGGCTGAACTTGCCCTGCTTGATCGGCGTCGTGTCGCTGATGAACTCGACGAGCTCGCTTGTGATGCCGCAATAGTTCGTCACGGTCGTGCTCTTCGAGGTCGCGCCGTACCCCACGACACGCTGGCCGTCGGCCTTCGCGCCCTCGAGGATCGCGAGCAGCGCGGCGCGTGACGCTTCGATGCGCTCGCGCAACCGGACGTAGGTCGCGTGCTCCCCGAGACCGGCCGCTGTCTCGCGTCGGACGAGCTCGCGTACTCCCTCGGAGACCGGGCCCTGGCCCTTGTGGCGCACCGTGTAGCGCATCGAGCCGCCGTGCACCGGCTGCGCCTCGACGTCGACGAGCTCGAGCTCGTGCATGGCGAACAAGTTGCTCAGGGACGTCGCCGAGAAGTAGAACGCGTGCTCGTCATAGATCTGGTCGTACGAGGCCTTCTCCACGATGTCGCCGAGGTAGGGATCCTCGAAGATGAGCACCCCCGACGGCTTCAGCAGCTCCCTGACGCCTGCCAGGACCGAGTGCAGGTACGGGATGTGGCACATCACGTTCGCGCCGAGGATGGCGTCGGCACGACCGTCCTCTGAAGCGATCTCGCGGGCCAGCGGCTCATCGAAGAAGCGGCTAACGGTCCGGATGCCCTTCGCGCGCGCGACGTCGGCGACGTTGGCGGACGGCTCGACGCCCAGGTGGCGGATCTCTTTCTCCGCGAAGTGCCGCAGCATGATGCCGTCGTTGCTGCCAAGCTCGACGACGAAGGGGTCGTTCGCCTTCAGGTGCCGCTCCCGGACCATGTCGGCAAAGCGATCGAAGTGCATCGACATGCCTTTCGAGGTGCTCGAGAAGAAGGCGTACTCGTCGTGGAACATGCGCTCGCGATCGACGAGCTCGCCCAGCTGGACCATCTTGCACGACGGACACAGGCCGATCTTGAGCTCATACCAGAACTCATCGGCGTACTGCTCCGGAGTGAGGAATGCGTTCGCGATCGGCTGCCGGCCGAACGAGATGAACGGCTCGAACGGCGTCTTGCAGATGAGACAGTTTGGGTGCACCTCGTCGGAATTGTAGGGTCCTCACTGACGTATCACGACTCACTCGGGGTCGTCGCTCTTTCGACCGAACTCCCCCGCCCGCGGATTCCCCCGAGGCTCGAGACCCTTGCCGAGTCCAAAGCTGACGAGGAGGCGTCGGGCGACTCCCGCACCGGGAAGCCGCTTCAACGCGAGGATCCCATCGCGGTAGTGCGCGAGATTCTCGGCGATGAACAGTGGCGCCGCGGCCGAAGCCAGACGCTCGTGAACGGCGGGATCCCGCCAGAGCTCCCCCGCCCCGAGCTCGATCACACCGAGCTTGAGCGGCAGAACATAGGCGCGATGGGTCTGCCCCCGCTCGGTGAGGAGGTCCAGCGACCTCTGGAAGCCCCGGAAAACGAGCTGCACATTCGAGAAGACGATCACGGCGTCGGGCCGTCCCATCCGGAGACATGACTCGAAGTCACTGAGTGCGGCGACGTCGGTGTCCTCACCGTCGATGAAACAGAGATCGGGTCTGGGTTCGATCTGTTCCGTCGGCACATTCCGCGCATCGAGATCGAAAGTCCGTAGCTTCGCAAGCTCGGCCTCGTAGCGTGGTCGTAGCGTCTCGATCATGCGCGCCGTCGAGTTGTCCGGATAGTGGAAGTCGACGCCGCGCTCGTCCGGTTGGGTCTCCGGCCTCGAGTCTATCGAGTACGCGACGCGGCAGGCGCGATCGCGAAGGAACGGCTGCAGCGACCCGCCAAGATGGGAACCGATCTCGAGGTACGCGTACTCAGAACGTCGCGATCGCAATGCGTGTTGGAGCGCGAGAAGCGAGAGCCGATCGTCGCGGAAGAGCTCTGTGAGAACCGCGTCGTAGACGGCCGGACCGAAGGGGCCCGCCGTCATGGAGTGCGGACGCCTGCGGGACCGGCCTCTGCCGTCGCGACAGGTGCGATCTTGCCCATCTCGCGCCACCACACCTCGAGGACGAGGAGGCTCCAGAGGTGGCGCGTGTGATCCGCGCGCCCACTCTCATGCATCGCATGTGCGCGCTCGACTCCGCCGCGATCGGTCCACCCACGTCGCACTGCCTCCCCTGACGGTACGAGGTCCAAGAACATGTCCCGGAGCGGGCCGCGGAGCCAGGCCCCGACCGGGGCAACGAACCCGCTCTTGCCGCGACGGAGGGTCTGCGGCGGGAGGATGCCGGCCATCGCGTCGCGTAGAACGATCTTCGAGCGGCCAGGCGTCATCTTGTACGACACCGGTAGGCGAGCCACGAACTCGGCGAGTTCATGATCCAGGAGCGGCGATCGCGCCTCGAGCGAGGCAGCCATCGTGGCGACATCCATCTTGACGAGGAGATCGCCTGGCAACCCGAGCTCGATATCCGCCATGGCGTAGCGCTCTGCCGCGTTGTCGATCTCCTCGTCGTACGCGTCCTCGACCAAGCCCTTTGTAGGATCGCCGATGGCGCGCAAGCGTTCGCCGACGGTCTCGGTGCGCAGAGCGCCGGTGAAGTATCCGCTCCAACGCAGGTAACGGTCCGGCCCTGCCACGTCGAGACCGCCGAGTAGACGAGCGGCCCTCGCCAGCCGGGGATGGGCGAGGTGCCCCGTCGGCAGCGCCTGACCGAGGCGAGCGAGCGCACGGGCCCCCGGACCGAGCATCGCGCTGATGCGCTCGCCGACCAGCGCGGCCCGATAGCGGTCGTATCCGAGGAAGATCTCGTCGCCTCCGTCACCCGTCAGCGCGACCTTCACGTGAGGTCGCGTGATCCGGGCCACGTGATAGGTCGGGACGATCGAAGAGTCCGCGAACGGCTCGCCCACGTTCCGGATCAGCATCGGCAGCACTCCGACGTCCTGCGAGTCGATGACGAGCTCCTGATGGTCGGTGCCGAAGGCGCGGGCGACGGTGCGCGCGTGCGCCAGTTCGTTCAGACGCTCGTCGTTGAAGCCGACCGCAAATGTACGCACACGCGAGACGTGACGGGACATGAAGGCGACGATGCTGCTGGAGTCAAGGCCACCCGACAGGAACACGCCGATCGGGACGTCGCCCATCAAACGCAGCCGCACGGCCGTGTCGATGCGTTGCCTGAGCTCTGCGTGGGCATCGGGCACGGACTGCTGGCTCTTGGGATGGGTGCGGAGCCGCCAGTACCGGCGGACCGCAACTTCCCCCTTGCGGAGGGTGAGGGTCGAAGCTGGAGGCAGCTTGCGTATCGCCGCGAAGGCGGACCGCGGCGCCGGGATGTAGCCGAGCGACAGGTACATGTCGATCGCTACCTCGTCGATCTCGCGCGAGACCGCGGGGTGGCGAAGCAGCGCTTGGATCTCGGAGGCGAACACGAATGCGCCGCCAACGTTCGCATAGAGGAGTGGCTTTTTGCCGAAGCGGTCACGCGCCAAGTACAAGGACTCTTGCGGCGAATCCCACACCGCGAAGGCGAACATGCCATGGACGCGCTCCGCCAATCCGCTGCCCCACGTCCTATAGCCGGCCGGAAGCACTTCGGTGTCGCTGCGCGTCCGTAGACGGTGGCCCTTCGCCTCGAGCTGCTCGCGCAGGCTCAGGAAGTTGTAGAGCTCGCCGTTCTGCACAGCGGCGATCCCGCCCGACGAGTCCGTGATGGGCTGATGCCCGCCCTCGACGTCGACGATCGCGAGCCTTCGCGCACCGATGGTCGCGCGACCGAGTGTGATGACGCCCTCGTCGTCCGGTCCGCGATGGGCAAGGCCGTCGAGCATCGAGCGCACGAGCGCTGGCTCACGGAGCGCGGGATCGTCGCTCACCACGCCTGCGATGCCGCACATCGCTAGAATGTATCGTCCTCGCGTGCTGCAGCGGCTTCGGCGCATCGCACTCAAGGATCCCGGCCCCCGCTGGATCTGGGGGTTGCTCGTCGGGGCAGTGGTCAGCTGCGCGCTTGTCGGAGGGCCGGGCGGCGCGATCGCCGCGGTCGTGTGCGCCGCGGCGACGTTCGGTCTATCGCGAGCGCTGTTGACAGATGACGAGCGTGACGACCTGGTCGGCTGGATCGTCGTAGCGGTCGCGGCACGGATCATCATCGCTGCCGGACTGCACGCGCTTCTCCTCCAGCGCGGCTCCCTCGGCAACCTGTTCCTGGACGACGCGGGATATGCGCAGCTCGGCATGGACATCGCGAATTACTGGCTCGGACGCGGACCGCAGCCGTTCATCGATCCCTCTTTCGATCACAACTACATCAAGGCGGCCGGCGCGGTGTTCGCGCTGGCAGGCCCGAACGTCCTGGCGCTCAAAATTCTGAACACCTTCTTCGGCGTGGCCGCGGCTGTGATCCTCTTCCGCATCGCCCGCGCCGCACGGCTTCCCGGCGCTCAGGCCGCTCTCGGGATCGCACTCGCCTTTCCGTCACTCGTCCTATGGTCGGCTCTCGCGCTGAAAGATCCATTCTCGAACTTCTTCTGTCTTCTGGCGGTGTGGGGCGTCAGCGAATTCGTCCGATCACGACGCTGGCGCTGGTTCGTCTTGACGGTATTCGCTCTCCTGTTGCTCGAGAACGTCCGGGCGTTCCTGTTCGTCATCCTCGCCGTGGCTTGGCCGATCGGGGTCCTCATCGCCATGCCAAGTCGGCGGATCGTGCCGACCCTGGCGGCGGCGGGGACTGCTGCGATCCTGTTGATGTCGACGTCGTCGCTCAACTACCTCGATCCGAACGTCATTACTGCCTCTGCCTACGTCCGCCAGGCGATGGCCCAACGGGCGGTGTCCGGCTTCGTGGTGCCGCTCCCCATCATTCGAGCACAGCCGTGCACCGTTTTCGTGGTCACCGTTCCCGGCCACACAACGGCGCCGGCGCCACGGCAGATCGATGTACCGGTCGGGACCGAGCTTGTCGTCGAGACCGCCGGAGCGACCCCTCAGCCTGGACAGCTGCTCGTTCGACCCGGCGACCTCGTCGCGGTCGCTGGGGCGACGCCGTGCCCTGTCGCAGCTGCGCAGACTCCACTGCCGACGCCGCCGGTCGCCGTCACGCCGCCGGTGGGAGTCACGCCGCCGGTGGGCGTCACGCCGACGCCCCGGCCGGCGCATCCCGTCGAGCCGCTCCAGGTCGTCGTCGTCGCTGGGGCGCGCAACATCGTCAGCACGCCGGCACCGGCGACACAAGACACATTCGCGTTCTCTAGAGACATCCTCGGACTCCTCAGCCATCTGCCTGTCGGGATCGGTGCGCTCTTGTTCGCGCCCTTCCCGCTGTTCGCGCGGACGACCGGAGAGCTCGCGGCTGCCCCGGAAATGTTGGCGTGGTACGGGCTCTTGGGACTTGCGGCCGTCGGTGTGAGACGACTTCAGCCGGCGCCGCGCGCGCGCCTTGCCTACGCACTGCTTGTGGCCGGACTGGTGGCGCTGGTCCTGGTCCTGTATGAGGGGAATCTCGGCACGCTGCTGCGACATCGCGCGATGGTGATTCCCTTCGTGATCCTGCTGGCGGGAGTCGGGCTCGCCCACCTGCGCGGCGCGACGCGGGACTGATGCGCGTCCTCGGGTCTGCGCGGTGGTGTGGCAGCGCCTTCGCGCGAGGACCTCCTACAGCCGCTCGACGCCCGCTCTCTCGCGGCCGCGCGTCAGGTTCACCGCGTCGAACACGAGCCTGCTTCTGGCGAGGACGTGATCGACGTCGACATGGGAGTGGGCGACGAGCAGCGCCACGCAATCAGCCCAGGCGAGCTGAGCGTCGTCGAGGGGAACGCCATCGAGCGCTACGGACCCGGCTCCGCTCTCGAAGATCGCGAGGGCGAGATGGACCTTCGGGACGTGCGGGTCGTGATAGCGGATCTCGGCGCCGCGGCTGCGCAGGATCTCCATGACCCGGATCGCAGCGGACCCGCGGTCGTCGCCGATATCGGGCTTGAACGCGGCGCCCACCACGAGGATCTTGGCGCCCGCGAGCGATCTCCCGGCACCGTCGAGCAGACGGTGGATCCGCTCGGCGGTGTAGAACGGCATCGCGAGGTTGGTCTCCGCGGCAAGCTCGATGAACTTCGTGTGGAAGTCGTATTCACGCGCCTTCCAGGACAGGTAGTACGGATCGACCGGAATGCAGTGGCCGCCAGGGCCAGGACCCGGATAGAACGGCATGAAGCCGTACGGCTTCGTCGCGGCCGCGTCGATGACCTCCCAGACGTCGATGCGCATGCGTTCGCAGAGCATCGCGAGCTCGTTCACGAACGCGATGTTGACCGCACGGAACGTGTTCTCCAGCAGCTTCGTGAGCTCCGCGGCACGGGCTGACGAGACCGCACGCACCTGACCGTTGGGGATCACCTGCTCGAGCGTCTCGACCGCGAGCGCCGTGCTTGCCGGGTCGACCCCGCCAACGACCTTCGGTGTGTTCTCGATGCGGTACCGGGCGTTCCCGGGATCGATCCGTTCAGGCGAGAAGGCGAGGTAGAAGTCACGGCCCGCCAGAAGCCCAGAGCGCTCGAGGATCGGGCGGAGCACCTCGTCGGTCGTGCCCGGATAGGTGGTGCTCTCGAGAATGATGAGCTGGCCGCGACGGAGCCGTGCGGCTATCCCTTCCGCGGCCGCCGTGACGTACCCCAGATCGGGTTGCTTCGCGCGATCGAATGGCGTCGGGACGGACACGAACACCACGTCGGCCTGCCGCAAATCGTCGTAGTCGGTCGTCGGCAGCAGCCGACCGGCGCCGATGTGCTTGGCCACCGCCTCGGAGGGGACGTCGCTGATGTAGCTGACGCCATCGCGCAGCGAACGTACCTTCCGCTCATCCGCATCCAGCGCGGTGACCGTGAAGCCCACATCCGCGAAGGCGATCGCGAGGGGTAGCCCCACGTAGCCGCACCCGATCACGGCGATGCCCGCGGAGCGGTCCGCCAGCGCGCGACGAAGACTCGGCTCGGTCATGGGAGCGTGCCGGCGAAGGCGTAGGTCGAACGGCACCACTCCAACGTGCGAGCAAGCCCGTCCTCGAGCGAGACCTCCGCCATGAACCCGAGCTCATCGCGCGCGAGCCGAACGTCAGGCACGCGCCGGCGCGTGTCCTCGAAGCCGGTCGGGTAATCCTGGGTGTAGGGCACGTTGAT
>JBKJQC010000459.1:0-3884 GCA_046593995.1 Polyangiales bacterium | reverse complement strand
AAGGACCAGAGCTACTTCCTCCACGGCATCGGCGAGAAGGCGCTCTCCATGCTCGCGACACCGCTCGGCTCCATGAAGAAGCCCGACGTCCGCGCGCTCGCACGTGCGCGCGGTGTCCCGACGGCGGCGAAGCCCGACAGCGAGGACCTCTGCTTCACGGCCGGCGATCACGCAGGCTTCGTCGAGAAGCGCGCAAAGGATCGCGTGCGGCCAGGCCCGATCGTCGACGCCAAAGGGCGCGTCGTCGGCACGCACGAAGGCGTTCATCGATTCACGATCGGACAGCGCAAGGGGCTCGGGGTCGCGCTCGGCAGGCCCGTCTTCGTCAGCTCCATCGATCCCGAGACGGCGACCGTACGCTTGGGCGACGCCCGCGACGTCGAGGCCCGCGGCGCCGTGGTCCGCGCGCTCTCCTGGCTCGATGCGCCGACCGCCGAGCCCATGCGGATCAAGGCGCGCGTCCGCTATCGGCACGAGGGGTCGGACGCCACGCTCTACCTCCGAGAAGGCGAGGGTTCCGCCGAGGTCCGCTTCGACGAGCCGGCGCGCGCGGTCACCCCGGGACAGGTGTGCGTATTCTACCGCGGCGATCGTGTGGTCGGCGGCGGGACGATCGCCGAAGCCCTGCGCTGAGGAGCTCGTCACGTACTGGCCGAGGAACTCTGGACGCGAAGTGCTGTCTCAGGAGTCGCCGCGTCGCGTACGCTGCCGGCGTCTCGCATGTCCCAGGACCCGACCTCCACAGCGGGACGCGATCCGTTCGAGGAGCCGAGGTTCCTCGAACGACTGCGGGCACGCGAGGAGCGCGCCTTCGACGAGCTGGTCCGCGGCTACGATCGTCGCGTCTACGCGCTGGTGGTCCGCATGCTCGGCAACGCCGCCGAGGCACAAGACGTCTCGCAGGAGGTCTTCGTGCAGGTGTTCCGCGCGATCGATCAGTTCCGCGGTGAGTCGAAGTTCTCGACGTGGATCTTCCGCATCGCGGTGAACCTCTCGAAGAACCGCACGCTGTATCTGCAGCGCCGACACTCCGGCAGCGGCTCGGACAACGCCGACGTGCACGAGATCGGGGAGCGCGTGCCGCTCGGTGCCGCGGCCAAGGGGACGTCGTCGGTCGTCGCCCGGCCGGATCAACTCTACGAGGGGATGCAGGTCGAGCGCATCGTGCAGCTCGCGATCGCCGAGCTCGAGCCCTCGTTCCGCGAGTGCCTACTCCTGCGCGAGGTCGAGGACATGAGCTACGAGGAGATCTCGGAGGTCACGGGCCTCCCCGCCGGAACCGTCAAGTCACGCATCCACCGCGCGCGCGCGCAGGTACGCCTGCATGTCGAGGCGGCCCTCGGCGAACGCGTGGGCGGCAAGGTGGCCGTGAGCAAGGAAGCGCGCACCGGCAAGCGTGTGGGCGCGCGCGCCGAAGGAGACGACGAATGAGCGGGCGCTCTTCCTCCCCAGAGGACCAATCCCAGCTGCCGCACGAGGAGGCCGTCGGTCTGCTCGATGCGCTCCGCGACGGCGAGCTCGACGACGCCGAGGCAGCCCGTGTCGAGGCGCATGTCGCATCGTGCGACCGATGCCGCGCCATGGAAGCGGTGCTCGGCGGCGGACTGAAGCAAGCCGTACGCGACGGCGAAGGGTCCCGCGCTCCCGATCTGCTCCCCGGGGTCCAGCGGCGGCTGCGACTCCGCTCGCGGGGCCGGTTCTACGGCGAGGAGGATCCGCGCCGACGCCCGAAGCTCTCCGCCTGGCCGCTCGTCGTCGCGTCGATGGCGCTGCTCCTCGCGCTCGGGGTGTCGTACGTGTTGCTCGGGCAGGTGGCCGGCACCGCGCCCTCGCCTCCCGCTCCACGCGCCTCGGTTCCGTGACGTACGCGATCAATCTGCTCGTGTCGCGCGACAGACCCACCGCATCCGTCATCTTGCATGCATGACTCGCGTGTTGGTGGCGGCACTGTTCGTCGTGTTCGCGGCAATTCCGGGCGGAGGCTGCGCGAGAGCGAACGCGAAGCCGAACTGCGACAAGATGCGCGCCTGCTGCGCGGCGCTGAAGGGCGTGGAGAACGGGCTACCGCCCGACCAAGAGATCCTCTGCCACCACAACCCGGAGCTCGACGAAGGGTGCGTCGAGACGATCTCGGACATCGCCAAGTTCACGCCGGCGAAGAATCTTCCCGTCGCCTGCAAGTAGGCCCGCTCTCGGGTAGCTCACTGCGGGGGGGGCGGGAGCCGACATGCGGGCGAGTCGGAGAGGCTCGGGAGCTGCGTGACGACCTCCTCGAGCCGGCGTCGACAGATGACGGCGTCGTTGTCGTCCTTGCGCGCGCAGGTCACGCGAATGGTCTCGAGCTCGCCGTTCGCCGACTGCGCCTCGGCGCAGCACTGCCGGAAGCGCTGACATTCCTCAGGACGCTCGTTCCGGCAGCCGCCGATACCGAGCATGGTGGGGGACACGGCCAGGAACGAGACGACCAAGAGCGACCACCGAAGCGTCATCGTGATGCATGGTAATCCGCTTCGAGCCGTCGTCGAACCCACGATTGCGAGAACCCCCAGATCAGGGCGACCACCAGGGGCAGGAGCGCGAGCAGCACGGCCGCGGAACGTGGTGACACCCCTGCATCGAGCATCGCCGACACGACCAACGTCGAGACGACCATCGTGGCGGTCAGCAGCGAGAGCTCGACCGCGAAGACGCGCCCGAGCAGGCGGTTCGGGACGGTGAGCTGCAGGAGCTGCGTCGAGTGGACCCAGACGGTGCTCCCGCCGCAGTGCGAGACGACGAGTGCTCCGGCCGCGAGCCATACGTTCGGAGCGCCGGCGAACGCGAGGTACCCAATCGCGGCGACGGGGAACGAGACGAGGAGCGCGCGACAGAGCCCCGCGATCGACTCGCCCGTCATCCGGCGCGCGACGAAGGGACCGATCAGCGCGCCGAGGCCGCGCCCCGCGTAGAGCACGCCGAGCGCGGTCGCCGCCGCCGCCGCGTTGCCCGCGCTGAACACCTGGTCGGAGAACGCCGTGAAGAGCACCATGATCCCGCCGAGCAGGCCCCACCCGGACTTGAGCGACGCCGCCACGAGCTGCGCGGGGTTCGCGCGTAGATGGGCGAAGCCCTCCCGCAAGGCCCCCTCGCGATGGGCGCGCGTCGCGGCGCCGCCGGTCCAGGGTTTCTCCTCGGGCAGCGCAGGAACCCGCGCGCGGAGCACGAACACGGCGCTCGCGAGGAAGGAGACCGCGTCGATCACGTACGCCGTGTCGCGCCCGAGGTGACGCGTGACGACGCCGCCGAGGAACGCGCCGAGCGCCACCATCGCGCTCCAGGTCGCACCCGAGAGCGCGTTGGCCGCGAGCAGACCGCGCGTCGGCACGAGCTGCGGGATCGACGCACCGCGCGCCGGCTCGTAGAACGCGCTCAGCGTCTCCTGCGAGAACGAGAGCGCGTAGAGAACGAGGACGTTCGTCGATCCATCCGCGCGGATCACGAGCGGATAACAGAGCACGATCGCCGCGCGCAGCACGTCGCAGAGGATCATCGTGCGGCCGCGATCGAAGCGATCGGCGACGACGCCGGTGAGCGGCATGAACACGACGTGCGGCACGAGCCGCAGCGCGAGGTAACCCGCGACGACGTGCGCGTGGCCACCGGTCGTCGGGAGGAGCGTGAGCAGCGCGACGAGCTGGAACCAGTCGCCGAGCTCACTCACGACCTGCGACCACCACAGGTTGCGAAATTGCACGTTCTGCCGCAGCAGCTCGAGCGGCCCGAGCGGCTCCGATCCCACCTCGCCGTCACGAGAAGGCGACGCGCTCATCCCAGAGCCGCCTTAGCGGACGGGGGCCCGGTCTGGAACCCGTGGGAGCGGCTCAGGGGCCGGCGCGCTTCGGGAG
>JBKJQC010000286.1:0-12171 GCA_046593995.1 Polyangiales bacterium | reverse complement strand
CGGGAACGCGGCCGCGACGTAGGTCATCTCCCCCTCGGGCGACTCGACGCCGAGGATGAGCATGTGCTCCGCGAGCCAACCCTCCTTGCGGCCGAGGTAGCTGCCGATGCGGAGCGCGAGGCACTTCTTGCCGAGGAGCGCGTTGCCGCCGTACCCCGAGCCGAAGGACCAGATGGTGTTGTCCTGCGGGAAGTGGCAGATGTAGCGGCGCTCCGGGTTCAGATCGCCCGTGCAGTGCAGGCCGCGGTTGAAGTCGTTGCCGTCGGCGAGCGTGTCGAGCGCCTGCTTCCCCATGCGCGCCATCGTCCGCATGTTGAGCGCGACGTAGATGCTGTCGGTGAGCTCGATGCCGATCTTCGCCATCGGCGAGCCGATGGGGCCCATCGAGTAGGGCACGACGTACATCGTGCGGCCCTTCATCGACCCCTCGAAGAGACCGCGCAGCTTGGTGTACGCGTCGTCCGGCGCCATCCAGTTGTTGGTCGGCCCCGCCTCTTCCTTCGTCGGCGTGCAGATGAAGGTGAGGTGCTCGACGCGCGCCACGTCGCTCGGGGAAGAGCGGTGGTAGTAGCAACCGGGGAGCTTCTTCTGATCGAGCTCGAGCAGCACGCCGGTCGCGACGGCGTGCTCGATGAGACGAGCCTTCTCTTCCTCGCTGCCGTCGAGCCAGAGGATCTGGTCGGGCTGGCAGAGGCTGGCCATCTCGTTCACCCACTTCACGAGGTAGGTGTTGTTGGTGATCGGCTTGGTCGAGGCGAGGGCCGGAGCGGTCTGGATCATGGGGGCCGCGCACGGTAGCGCGGCTCACGGCGCGAAGAAACGCCCCTGAGATCGCAGCGAGGTCCCCCCGCTCGGAAACGGCTTTCGCCGAGATCACCCGCTCATGCGTCGTGCTGCAGCACGGCTGCGAGGGCGCGGAGGTAGCTCCCGCCGAACGCGATGCACGTGAGATCGGCGTAGTGGAACCACTGCGCCTCCGCGAGCCGTGCGCGGACGTCGATCGTGCGAAGACAGACGCGCGTCGCCTCGATGGTCTCGATGCGGCCGATCCAACACGCGCCGGGGCGCTTCCGGGATCGCTCGAGCAGGATGAGTGGGAAGCGCGCCGTCGCCGTCTCGAGCAGCTCGGGCACGCTCGCGAGCGAGACGCCGCGCGGCCTTCGCGGTCGCCACCCGAGCTTCGTCGCGGCCGCCGCGTAGAAGTGCTGCGTCGTCCGCACCGAGATCGCGCGTTTGATCTCCGCGACGGGGAACGCACGATAGCCGTCGAGACGCGCCTCGCCGGTCACCTCCTGCAAGAGGACCCACGCATCTCCGCCGTTCGAGACCTCGACGATGAACCCCGTCTCACGCTTGCTCGCATCGGAGCCGGCCCAGGCAGGGTGCAGATCGCTGATGCGCCGACTCTCGGCCAGCCTCTCGAGCTTCGCGTGCATGCGCGACGCAGGATAGGTGCGCACGCGTGTCACCACCGAGGATTCGTCTCGCGCCGTGCGCTGTCCGACGGCCTCGGCCGTGGAGGTCACGGGCGAGCGCGTCGGCGGGCGGATCGTTCAGAACGAGGCGGTGTAGCCGGCGCTGATGCCGATCCCGAGCGCGGCCTTCTCGCCCTCTTTGGTGCCGGCGATGTTCATGTGCATGAACTGAGCGCGGATGTCGATCGGCAGATCTTTGCTGATCACGTAGCCGGCGCCGACGTTGAAGCCGAAGCGCGACTGGGTGTCGCCGGTCTGGGATTGCCCTCCGAACTCGACCTTCCCGCTCAGCATGTTGAGGCCGAACTCGGCCGCGCCGTACGCGCCGGCTCCGGGCTGCATGAAGAAGTAGCGGGCGCCGAGCCAGATCGGGATCGTGTTGAGGCTCGCCTTGATCTCGCCGATGGGGCTCGGCTGCGACTTGGCCAGACCATAGAGGTAGCCGACGCGTGCCGTCACCTCGAGCGCCGGAATCACGCGGTAGCCAACCCGCAGCAACGGCCCGATCTGCGGACCGTAGGCGTCGCCGAGATCTCCGATGGGGAGCACGAACTGGAGATCGCCGCCGACCCCGATCTTCTTTCCGTCGTCTCCGTCTGTGGACGCAGCGGCAGGCGCGCCACCCGCGGCGGGGGCCGGCTCGTCGGCGAGCGCCGAGCTACTGACGACGAGCACGGAAAACAGGGAGGCGAAGGCAAGTGACTTGTTCATGAAGTGCTCCTCGAGGGTCGTTGCCGGTGCCGGAGCAGCGAAGGCGCAATCGGCGGGATGGGCAAGCAAACGACGAGCATCTCGAGGTGACCATCGCGAACGGGTCTCGGTCTGAGCCGGTCAGTAGCCGTTGGCGATGTGGGTCGCGCACTTCACGGCGCCGTCGTACACGGTGACCGACGTGCGGCCCGCGATGCTCGAGGTGCCGCCCGCGAGCTTGGTGTACGCCGACTTGAGACCGGCGAAGAAGTCGATGTGGCGGTCGTGGATGCCGTACCCCTCGTCGACCGCGCGGACGCAGCCGTCATGGACCATCCCCGAGACCGGCGAGGGCATCGTGACGCCGTCGAGCTGCTTCACGTAGTACCACTTGCCGATGCGGAGCACGTCGTTGTCGACGGCGATCGAGCGGAACGGACGGAGCTTGTACGAGCTGCCGGTGACCGGGCTCGAGACGCCCATGCCCCAGTTGTAGTACGAGGTCATCTTCTTCCAGCAGCCGCCGGCGTCGTTGAAGACGACGCTCGTGCCGTCGCTCTTCGTGAAGCGACCGGTCATCTCCATGCGGACCTGATCGCGCCACGCGTACGACGCATACGAGAGGAAGCTGCCCGCGCAGTCGCGGATCGTGACCTGGTTCGGATCGCTCGAGGGACGCTGCGCGACCCAGTAATAGGTGAACTGGAACGTCGTGCCGGTCGTGGTCGACAGCGCCGACGCGCTCTCGCCGGTGCCATCGGCCGAAGCCGAACCCGTGGGCATCGCGCCCGGATCCTCGGCCGTGGGATCTTCGCCCCTGTCGTCGGGCTCGCCGACGACGTCGTCCGCCGCGGCGGGGGCCTCGCCCTCCTGCACCGCGAGGTCCTCGACCCACTCCGTCTTCGGCGCGTTGGCGCGCGGGCTCTCACCACTCGAGACTGCAGCGCCCTCGCCGGCGCCATCACCAGAACCGTCGGGCGATCCGCCGCATGCGGTCAGCGATGCGATCGCGAGCGCAGCGAGGATTCCGACGACGGGGCGGGCCGAGCGAACGGCAGAGTGTGTGGTGAACAGCATGGAGTGTTCCTTGGGGGGACACTCCTCGATCGCAACCGGGTCGTAGGTGCGCAGTGGGTATTTTCGTGCGCAGCGGCGGCACACGCAACTACATCGCGCGCCCGAGCCGTAGACCTCTCACGGACGCGATACGATGCGCGCATGGCAGAGGTCCCGCGGTTCGTGCGTTTCGCGCAGGCGCTCGCTTTCGTGGGCATCGGTTGCAGTCCGGCGCCGGCCCCGACGACCGCGAGCGCCCCGCCGTCGGCGTCGGGGACGACCTCCAGCTCGAGCGCGCCCGCGACGGGCGAACCGTCGAGCAAATCGCCCACGCTGAACACGCAGGGCGCAGACAGCGAATCGGGCACGGAAGGAGCCGGCCCCTGCCGTTGCTCGTGGGACACGAACGCTACGGCCGCGGGTCGGCTCTGCAGGAAGAGCGAGATCAACTATGCGGGCGACGCGTGCATCCCCGGCGATCGAAAGCCCAAGCCGCACCCGCCGATCATCATGAAGGGGCCGCTGCCTCCGCCCGATCTCCCCGACACGCGGTTCGTGTAGCCCTCCTTCGTCATGTCGCTGCGAGATGTGTCACGACGGCTTCGCGATGCGTCCGGCGAGCGATTCGAGGCGCGTGATGTCGAGCGCGAGCCCGCGGTGGAGCGCGCGATCGTCCGTGTGCACGAGCTCGCGGCGCAGCTGCTCGAGCCGCCCCTCGAGCGTGCTCTGGAGCAGGGACTGCTCTTCTTGGTCGAGGTCGATCCTCATGGCTTCCTCCTCTGCGCGGTCAGGGAGCAAGACGCTCACCATCCGTGTTCGCGGACCGCTGCTTGCAAATCTCGTCGACGAAGGGGGAGTCATCATGGCCACGATCGCCAAGTCGAACGAGACGTCACGCGGCGGCAGCATGCGCGTGAAGCGCGGGAACCAACCCGACGAGACGAGACCTTTCGTCGCGCACGGGCACGCGGAGATGCACACCATCGGGAAACACGGCAGCGTGATGAAGGGAGTCTTCGAGCCCGGCTGGAAGTGGTCGCAGGACGTCGCGCCCATCGCGGGCACGAAGAGCTGTCAGGCGCCGCACCTCGGCCACGTCGTGTCGGGAAGGATGCACATCCGCATGGACGACGGAACCGGCATGGACATCGGTCCCGGCGACTTCTTCGAGATCGAGCCGGGGCACGACGCGTGGGTCCTCGGCGACGAGCCGTGCGTGCTGATCGACTTCGGCGGGTACTCGTCGTACGCCGAACGGACAGAGACGCGCCCGAGCGCGCGTGACGAACGCCCGAGCGCGCAGTCTCGACCGACCTGAGCGCTCTGAGCGTCTATTTTAGCCGAGGACGGCGGCCCGCAAGGTCGCCTCGTCGGCCGTGCGCCCCGCGAGGTCGTCGAAGCCCGCCGCCCGCAGGGCGTCCTCGACCACGCGGCGCGTCCGCTTTCCTGCGGCAGCGATCCACGCGACCGCGAGCGCCTGCTCGGCGGCCGGGCGCGCGCGCTCGGCCACACGCGAGGCCAGCGCGACGAGCGCCTGGACCGTCTTTTTCACGACGTCGCCGTGGAGCCGGTGCGACGCGTCGACCCCGAGCTTCAGGAGCTCGACCAGCGCGCGCATCGTCGCATCGAGCTGACGGAGCTCTTCGTCCTTCATCGCTCCGTCGTCGAAGAGACCGGACGCGTGCTGCCGGGAGAGGATCGCGAAGATCGGATCGCCGGAGGGCGCGGCCGGTGCTTCGGCCCGCGCAGGCGCGGGCGCGTCGAGCTCCATCGCGGCCTCCTCGTCCGCCGCGCCGTCGAAGTCCGCCGCGCCGTCGAAGAACGAGGCCACGGCAAGCTTCGCGCGCACGACGAGCGAGCCCTTCGCCTTGGGAGCACCCGGCGGACCGGCCGAGTACGCGGCGCCGCGCGTCGGCGAGATCGCTCGCGGTGCGGGCATAGGCATGCCCATCGGAGGCGCGGGCGCGTACGCGGCCGGTGATGGCGGAGCCCCACCGAACCCACCCGCGGATCCGGCCATGTACCGCATGTGCGGCGGCTGCATCGGCAGCGGGCGGTTCATCGCCCAACCATGCGGCGCGTGGACCGGGATCGGCCGCGCGGCTGCGCCGTCTCGGACGCGACGATCGCCGGTGCGCGTCTCGACGACCACGAAGCTCGTGTACTTCGACGCGATGCCGTGCTCGGTCGCGATCGCGACGATCCGATCCTTCATCGCCTTCGCACGTCGCCCCTCGGCCTTCGCGAGCTCCATCCCTTCGAGATCGCGTACGCGCTCGGCAGCCCACAGCTTGGGGAGCGACGGCGCATCGGCCTCTGCAGGGAGCGTGACCGGGATCTCGAGCACCCACGGAGCGCCGCCGAGCGTGCCGCGGATCGCGACCCGCCCGACCGCTTCCTTGTCGTAGCGGCCGAAGAGCACCCACGGCTCCCCGTCGACGAGATCCGGCAGCCCCTCGGACCCAGGGGCGGGGGCGAGATCGTTCGCTTCGATCCCCTCCCACTGCACACGCACGTCGCGCACGCGCGGCGCGATGGCGCGCGCGAACGTCCCGACGACCTTCTCGTCGATGCGCTCACCGGGGTAGATCATCGCGAGCGCGCCGCCGCTCTTCTTCGCGAGCTGCGCGAGGAGCGCGTCGCTCACATTGGTGCCGATCCCGAACGTGTAGATGCGCGTCTTCGCCTTCTGCTCGGCGCGCTTCTCCAGGACGGCTGCGAGGATCTCGTCCTCGTTGCCGACCTGGCCGTCGGTGAGCAGCACGACCACGCCGTCCTTCGCGAGGTCGGTCGCCGACAAGAGCGGCTGCAGGAGCTCCGTCCCGCCGCGCGCATCGATCGCGGCGATCCACGCGTCGGCCCGCTGCAGCGTCTTCTGCGTGAAGGGGACCGGCTGCTGTTCGAAGCGGTCCTCGCGGTCGTCGAACGCGATGATCGAGAAGCGGTCCCCTTCGCGGAGCTGCCGGAGACAGAGCCGCAGCGCCTTCCGTGCCTCCTCGATCGAGCTGCCGCCCATCGAGCCGGAGCGGTCGATGAGGAAGACGACGTCGAGCGGCGCCTTCTTCGTCGCGGCCCCATCTCCGGCGAGAGCGGTCGCGGCGGAGAAGAGATCGACGACGTGCGAGAGGACGAACGTGCCGATCGGGCTCGCCGCTCCATCACCGAGGCGGCGGTGGGTGACGACGGTGGTCATCGCCTGATCGCGCGCGCCCTCCGCCGAGATTACGATGTCGCGATCGAGCGGCACGCGACCCGCGGCGAACGCGACGCGCACGAGGTGCCCCTCGTCCTTATGCAGCTTCTGCACGGAGAGCGCGTGCGAGGGCGAGGTCACCTCGACGTCCCCCATGCGGAGCGCGAGATCGAGCGAGACCGTGTAGTCCGCGGCGCCGATCTTCGGCGAGATGCGGTCCGCGTCGGGCACCCGATCGGTCGGCTCCGCCCCGCCGTGGCCGGTGCGATCGCCGGCGGGATTCCCCGGCATGTAACGCGGCGCCACGAGCGTCGGGATCATCAGCCGCAGCGCACCTTCGTCGGCGCGCAGTCGCTGCACGTACTCGACCTCGACGACCGTGGTCTCGTTCGGGAGGAGGTTCCCGACGCTCGCCGTGAAGACGTTCTGTCGCTCCTGATCGAGCAGCGCGGCGCCGTGCCCTTCGAGCATCGCGTCGTCGTAGGTCTTGAACGCTTCGTCGCGCTCCTTGACGATCCCCTCGACGCGTCGGCGCTCGTCTCCCAGGAAAAATTCCATGGTGAAGCCGACGAGCGTCGCGTCGGTCGGGAGCGGGAAGGTGTAGATGGCCTCGAGCGGCGTCTTCTCCACGTTCTCGTAGCGCTGGCGCACCTTCATGCGCACGCTGCCGCCGATCACCTCGCCGACGAGGTCGACCCCGCGGAGGGGGATGGGAGTGCCGCTTCCTGTGTAGAGGCCCGTGCGCAGTCCGTCGTCCATCATCGTCGAGACCCTCCCTTGCGTGTGCGCGCGACGAGCTCGCGAATCGTCTCCGCGAGCGCGCGTGCGTCATCGTCTGCTTCGTCGTCGACCCACAGCTCGACACCCCGTCGCAACACCGTGCGGGTACCTCTCGTCGCCACGAGGCTGGCGTTCGCCGCGCTCGTCCCCTGCTTCTTCTCCGCCGGTTCGACGGCGTCGAGCCCGTCCCCTTTGGGCTGCGCTCCGGGATTCGCCGCGAGCTTCTTCAGCGCGTCGAGCGACTTGCCGTCGAGCTCCGCCGCGATCGCTTCGAGCGGCCAGTACGCGTCCTGCAGGCGCTTGATCGCTTGCAGGCCCACGACGTGGCGCTCGTCGTACGTCGTGTCCGGCCCCTTGAACTCCGGCGCGGGCAGGAGTCCCCGCTGGATGTAGTAGCGCACCGTTCGCGGCGAGACGCCCGCGCGGGCGGCGACGTCGTCGATCTTCAGCGGCCGCGTCATGGAGTCATCTTAAGTCGTGACACGGTCACTGTCAAGTAGACAGTTCATGCCTTGCTCGACCATGAGCCAATCGCGGCTAGGCTGAACGTGTGCCTCGGAGCTTCGTCGCGAAAGGCATCGAAATCACAGCGCTCGTCGCGCTCCTCGCGGCGCTCGGTCCTCGCGCCGGGCACGCGGTGTCCGAGCGCACCCGGCTCGTGCGTGCATACCCGGCCGCGCCGCCGGGCGTGCTGCCGCCGATCCTCGAAGATCTCCTCACCTACCACCCGTCGTGGGTGACGCGCCTCGCGACGAGCCACGATCCGAACGGCGGCAACGGCGACGCGTTCATCGACGAGGAGCTGCGCGAGGGCGGCTACCAAGTCCTCCTCCACGCGAAGGGCGAAGGGCGCATCACGCGCCTGTGGATGACGGCCGACTCCGAGAAGACGATGCCGACGGACTACTCGGAGCTGTGGATCATCGTCGACGATCGCACGGTGTACCGCGGTCACCCGACGGCGTTCTTCCAGGGGAAGGACGAGCACAAGGCGCCGCTCGTCCTCGATGGTGAGAGCAGCGCGGGCGCCTACACGAGCTGGGTCCCGTTCCCCTTCATGCGCGAGGCGAAGATCCTCTTCAAGAGTCGCGCGAACTACTTCCAGGTCGGCTACCGCCAGGGCGTCGGCTCGTCCGCGGGACCGACTGCCGCCGAGGTGTCGCGATTTCTCACCGAGCCCTGGTGGGCCGACGTGCCGCTCCCGACGCCCCCCACGGACGAGAGAGCCGTCGCGGCGGGCGACGGCCTCGTGCTCGCTCGAGGTGACGCGCTCGTCACGCACCTCGCGCTGGTCGTCGCGCCGGAGGACGTCGCGAAGCTGCGCGTGCGCGTGGGCACGCACCGCTCCTTCCCGCTCTCGTCGCTCTTCGGATTCTTCACTGCATCGTACGATCCGAAGCTCGGGTGGCCGGACGCCGGCAACGTCTTCTCCTACGCGAAAGACGGCGTCCTGCTCTCGCGCTTGCCGATCCCGCTCGGCCCTGATGAGCAGCTCGTCCTCGAACGCGTGGGCGACGCGCCGATCACGGTGCGCGCGCGCGCCCAGGTCGTCGCGAACGGCTCCGGCGGGGCGCGCCTCGTCGCCGACTACCGCGAGCAGCGCGGACCGCGTACGCCGACGACGTACGCGGTGCTCGAGGCGCCCGGGCCGCTCACGATGATCACGCAGGTGCACGAGGGCATCGGCGGCGCGAAGGACATGCCCGGCTTCCTCGAAGGCGACGAGATGGTCCGCGTCGACGGGCTCGTGGCGCCCTCGCTGCTCGGCACCGGCACCGAGGACTACTACAACGCGGGTTGGTACTTCACCCACTGGCACGTGAACCCGCTCAGCGGCCTCACGCGCCGCACGGAGCTCTCGCCGCTGACGAACGACCAGGGCGTCGTCTACAAGCAGCGCAGCTTCGAGCTCTCGATGTACCGCCATCACGTGCTCGATCCGATCGTCGCGCGCGCCGGGATCCGCTTCGGATGGGAGGCGGGCGACGACGGCAGCGACGCGAGCGTCGCGTACCGCACCCTGGTCCTCGCCTACGCGTTCGCGGGACCGCACGAGATCGGCCGCGTGAAGTTCGCGCTCCACGGTCCCGAGAACAGGCTCGGCAAGCCGAACGCGTGGGTGTTCTCGGCGATCGACGGCGAGAAGGCGCAGGCGCCGTTCCTCTTTCCGATCCGCTACGCGCGCGGCTCGTTCGCGGTCGGCTGCTCCGAGAGCGCGCCGCCGACCGAAGCGACGATCGTCCGCGATTACGACGCGAGCATCCCGGGACAGGGGTCGCTCCTCACGCTCGGCGGTGCGGTCGTCGGCCGCTTCTACGAGGCAGAGCGCAACACCGTGCGCCGCTTCGCGCAGGACGAGATCCACGTGCACCTCCTCCCGGAGGACTGTCGCGGCGGTGTGCTTCGCTTCGCGGTCGAAGGGCGCGCGGGATCACCGTGGACCGAGAGCGGGTACGAGGTCATCCTGTACCGATGAACGTACCCGTCGCGCGTGACCATGTCGCGTGCGGGGGCCGCGGCTCGCTGCGCGTCGGCCACGTCGCAGGCAAGAGTGTCGTCACGCGCGCGCGCGCCGAGAGCCCGCTCCGGCTCGTGGTCGCGAACCGCGAGCGCGCCCCGTGGATCTTCGTCACGAGCTTCGGCGGGGGGCTGGTCGGCCGCGACGCGCTCTCGATGGACGTCGAGCTCGGCGACGGGGCGAACGCGCTCCTCACGACGCAGTCGAGCACCAAGATCTACCGGCCTGCGCACGCGGATCACCCGGGCAGCACGAGCGAGACCCGCGCGCGTGTCGGGGAGGGCGCCTTCCTCGCGCTCTTGCCGGACGCGGTCGTGCCCTACGCGGACGCCCGCTATTCGCAGCGGACGACGGTGGAGCTCGCAGAGGGCGCGAGCCTCGCGTTCGTCGACGCGATCGCTGCGGGCCGCGTCGCGCGCGACGAGCGCTGGGACTTCGCGCGCGTGCGCAGCGAGGTCGCCATCTCCCGCGCCGGGAAGAACGTGCTCCGCGATGCGCTGCTCCTCGATCGCGCGCACGGCTCGCTCCGTACGCGCATGTCGCGCTTCGACGTGATCGCGACGATCGTGCTCGCCGGCCCCGCGCTCGCGACTGCGCGCACGCGCATCCTCGCGGAGCTCGAAGCACTCCCGCCACCGAACGCGCTCCGTGACGGGCCCGCGCGCGTGCTCGCCGCGACGGATGTCGTCGAGAGCGGAAGCGCACTCGCGTCGGGTGACATCCTCGTCGTTCGCCTCGCCGCGACCACGATGGAGCGCGCCGTCGAGCACATCCGTCGTTACCTCGTGGAAACCTGTGAGGTCGTCGGCGACGTGCACGCTCGCAAGCGTTAGAGTGCCGGTCCTCCCCAAGGGAACCGCATGCACCTCGCGCCGCGAGAGATCGACAAGCTCCTCCTCCACAACGCCGGTGTCCTCGCGCAGAAGCGACTCGCGCGCGGACTCCGCCTCAACTATCCCGAGTCGGTCGCGCTGATCGCGACGCAGCTCCTCGAGCTCATTCGCGACGGCCGCTCCGTCGCCGAGCTGATGGACATCGGTCGGCGCTTCCTCGGCCGCGCGCAGGTGATGCCCGGCGTGCCCGAGATGATCCACGAGGTGCAGGTCGAAGGGACGTTCCCCGACGGCACCAAGCTCGTGACCGTCCACGATCCGATCGTCGAGGTACAAGGCGATCTCGCGCTCGCGCTCTACGGCAGCTTCCTCCCCGTCCCCGACGCGAAGCTCTTCGACACGAGCGCCCGAGACTCGCATGTCGAGCTCGTCGACGGACTGCTCGGCGAGGTGTTCCCGGCCGAAGGAGAGCTCGAGGCCAACGTCGGTCGTCGCGAGGCCTCGATCGCGGTGACCAACATGGGCGACCGACCGATCCAGGTCGGGAGCCACTACCCGTTCGAGGAGACGAACAAGGCCCTCGACTTCGACCGCGTCGTCGGGAACGGCATGCGCCTCGACGTCCCCGCCGGCACCGCCGTGCGCTTCGAGCCCGGGGAGACGAAGACCATCCGCCTCGTTTCGCGCGCCACGTCCCCGATCGCCGAAGAGCCGCAGCCCTACTCGCGCATCGGCACAGGAGCTCGACGATGAGCCACCGCATCACGCGCGCTGCGTACGCGGACATGTTCGGTCCGACGACGGGAGACCGCGTGCGCCTCGGCGACACCGGGCTGATCCTCGAGGTCGAGAAGGACTTCAACACCTACGGCGACGAGTGCAAGTTCGGCGGCGGCAAGGTGCTGCGCGACAAGATGGGGCAAGCGCCCGGCATCGTCGACGAGAACGCGCTCGACGTCGTCATCACCAACGCGTTGATCGTCGACTGGAGCGGCATCATCAAGGCCGACGTCGGCATCAAGCACGGACGCATCGTCGGCATCGGAAAGGCCGGCAACCCCGTGGTGATGGCGGGCGTCACCCCGGGGATGACCGTGGGCGTCACGACCGAAGCGATCGCCGGCGAAGGGCTGATCCTCACGGCCGGCGGCATCGACGCGCACGTGCACTTCATCTGCCCGCAGCTCGCGTTCGAAGGGATCGCGAGCGGCCTGACGACGTTCATCGGCGGCGGCACCGGCCCCGCGACCGGCACCAACGCGACGACCTGCACCCCCGGCGCGCGTCACGTCGAGCTCATGCTGCAGGCGACCGACGCGTTCCCGATCAACATCGGCCTCACGGGGAAGGGGAACACGTCGCGCTCCGAGGGCCTCGTCGACCAGATCCGCGCAGGCGCCGTCGGCCTCAAGCTCCACGAGGACTGGGGCACTACGCCGTCGGCGATCGACTGCTGCCTCGCCATCGCCGAGGACGAGGACATCCAGGTCACGATCCACACCGACACGCTGAACGAGTCCGGCTATGTCGACGACTCGATCGCCGCGTTCAAGGGGCGGACGATTCACGCCTACCACACCGAAGGCGCCGGCGGCGGCCACGCGCCCGATATCCTGAAGGTCATCG
>JBKJQC010000131.1:0-3145 GCA_046593995.1 Polyangiales bacterium | reverse complement strand
CTGAAGAGCCCGAGCGGGCGCTGCCAATTCATCCCGCTGCAGTCCGGAGGGCCCGGCCGCACGGGGTACATCGACACCTGCCCTGCGGCGTTCGCGAAGATCGCCAAGGCGGGCGAGCTGCCGGAGGCTTCGAAGAAGCACATCCTCTGGCAAGAGCAGCAAGCTGCGCAGCAGCGGGCCGATCAGGAACCATCGTGGATGGACGCGCCCCAGCTCGCGCGACTCGATACGTCGAGCCCCCAGCAGGTCGGCTGCACCGGGTGCACGACGACCCGGGCGCCGTCGGCTGCGGCGGGTTCCGTCGCAGCGCTGGTGCTCGGCGCCGTCGCGCTGCGTCGACGTTCCAAGAGAGGTCGATAGGTCGAGGAGAGGTCGATAGGTCGATGGGCCCAGAGCCGAGAACTCCGAGCCGGTGGTGCGGACGCCGAACCGAGAAAGGCTCGCGCAGGCCTTCTTCTCGACCATCGACCATCGACCCATCGACCCATCGACCTTCTCTTCACCCACCGATCCATCGACCCATCGACCTTCTCGACCCCCCGCGGGACGTCGGGTACGCCTCTCCGCATGGCGAACCCCACGGCGACCTGCGAGACGAGCCTCGGTACTTTCGAAGTCGAGCTCTTCACCGACCAGATGCCCATCACGGCCGGCAACTTCGTGAAGCTCGCGAAGAGCGGCTTCTACGATGGTCTGCACTTCCATCGCGTGATCGACAATTTCATGGTGCAGTTCGGGTGCCCGCACTCGAAGGATCCGACCAGCCGCCGCGCCGGCACGGGCGACTCGCCCTTCGGTGCGATCAAGGACGAGCACACCGCGAAGCTCTCGAACGAGGTCGGAACGCTCTCGATGGCGAACGCCGGTCCGAACAGCGGCTCGTGCCAGTTCTTCATCAACACCAAGCACAACTCCTTCCTCGACTGGTTCTCCCCCGGCGAGTCGAAGCACCCGGTCTTCGGCAAGGTGACGAAGGGCATGGACGTGGTGAAGAAGATCGAGACCACGCCGCGCGACGCGAACGACCGCCCGAAGACGCCCGTGAAGATGATCAAGATCACCGTCAACGAGTGACCTTTCGGTCCTGTCTACGGTTCGCGGCTCACGGTCTGCGGTTCGAGACCAGAGAAGGCGGCGCGGCTCGTTCGGGTCCGCGCCGCTCTCGTTCCCGAGCCATGAGCGCCGTGAACCGTAGACCGGGCGCCTTCCTTTCCGGCCAATGCGCGGTTTCCATTGACCCGTCGCCTACATGGTGGCACATCGGTGCCCTCCAGTTTCACCGGGAGGGTTCGCCCCATGTCTTTCCGCATCGCCCCGCTGTTCGTCCTCGTCGCGCTCTCGTCGCTCTCGTCCATCGGCTGCTCCGTCGCCTCGCAGGAGACCGATGGTCCCTCGAGCGAGACCGAGCTCGCGGCTCGTTCGCGCATCTGCCCGCTGAACTACGATCCGGTCTGCGGCAAGGACGGCAAGACGTACTCGAACACCTGCTTCGCGGGTGGCGCGCAGCACGTCGCGTACAAGGGCGCGTGCATCGACCAGTGCGCCGCGGTGTTGTGCATCCCGGGTACGACGTGCACGGTGAGGGGTAACAAGCCGCGCTGCGTGCCGACCGCAGGCGACCCGTGTGACGCCGTTCGCTGCGCCGCGGGCACGACGTGCGACTCGAGCAGCGGCAGCGCGCAGTGTGTGCCGGACGCGGTCGAGAACCCCTGCAACCTCGTCGACTGTCGCGACGGCTACACCTGCGAGGCCGTGCAGATCCAGTGCTTCACGACGCCGTGCAACGCGATCGCCGAGTGCAAGCCCGTGCTCTGCCAGGTGGACGCGTGCGGCCCCGCCCTCGGGATGCCGACCACGCTCTGCTCCGACGGCATGAGCGTCTCGGGACCGACCGGCAAGTGCCTCGCGTACTCGACCGGATGCGGCTGGGAAGTCGCGGCCTGCCCGGCGAACTGAGCGCGCGCATCACGCGCGCTCGCGACCGACCCACCAGGCCCACGCGATGAACACGAGCTGGAACGGGAGCCGCAGCCACAAGGCCCACGCGGGCACCGGTCGACCGTCGAGCCCGATGTCGTTCACGAGCATGTTGATGTTGGCCGGGAAGACCGCGACGTAGAGCGCGATCAGCCCGAGCGAGGCGAAGCGGCGCGTGCGCGCGACGAGGAGGCCGAGGCCGCCGAGGATCTCGAACGCGCCGCTCACGAGCACGAGCGCGAGCGGTGCCGGCAGGAAGCGGGGCACGATGCGTACGAAGCCCTCCGGACGGACGAAGTGCAGGACTCCGACCCAGACCATCGCGATCGCAAGAAGCCACCGGAGCACGCCACGAAGTCGTTCGCGCATCGCGGGCCGCAGTGCATCACGGCGCTGCCGTGGCGTCTCGGGCTGCGTACCGCTTGCTCGCGATCCCAAGGCGCGCGCGCGCGTGATGTCGCCTCTACGCGAGTGGGTACGCGAGCCTCAGCGTTCGATCATCGCCACACGCTTGGCGTGGCGGCCGGCCTCCCAAGGTTCGGCGATCCAGGCGGCGAGGATCTCGCGCGCGACACCGGATCCGATGACGCGCGCGCCGAGCGAGAGCACGTTCGCGTCGTTGTGGGCGCGGCTCATCTTGGCGGTGAACACGTCGCTGGGGTTCACGGCGCGGATCCCCGCGTGGCGGTTCGCCGCGATCGCCATGCCGACGCCGGTGCCGCAGACGAGCAAGCCACGCTCCGCGGTCTTCTCGAGGAGCATCTGCGCGACGCGGTGCGCGTAGTCGGGGTAATCGACGGACGCGTCGGCGTTCGTCCCGAGATCCTCGACCTCGTGCCCCTGCTCGCGCAGCCACGCCACCAGCTGATCCTTCAGCTGGTACCCACCGTGATCCGCAGCGGCGACGATCTTCATCGGAGCAGGCTTCATGGCTCAGCCCTCGAAGCGGGAGATGAGGAGCGACACGTTGGTCCCGCCGAACCCGAACGAGTTCGAGAGCGCGTGGTTCACGCGCTTCTCGCGCGCCTGGAGCGGGATCAGATCGAGGCCCGCGACCTGGGGATCGGGATCGGTCAGGTGGAGCGTCGGCGGCAGGATCCCCTCCTGGATCGCGAGCGCGCAGATCGCAGCCTCGACCGCGCCGGCGCCCCCGAGGAGGTGCCCCATC
>JBKJQC010000113.1:0-18479 GCA_046593995.1 Polyangiales bacterium | reverse complement strand
GGGAGCTCCGGCGCAGCCGCATGCAAGTCGTCCAACGGCTCGACCTGCAGCTCCGGGACGAGCTGCTCGTCGGGCTCGTGTCTCAACGGGACGTGCTGCGCCACTCCGTCCTGCGCGACCGGCTACACCTGTGCGACCACGACCGGTACCTGCGCGAAGGTGGCGGGTCAGCAGTGCACGACGACGGGTGAATGCGCGAGCGGGTTCTGCGTGAACAACGTGTGCTGCGGGACTGCGTGCAACGGCAGCTCGCAGGTCTGCAACTACCCCGGAAAGCTCGGTACCTGTGTCCTGGCCAACGCGCAGATCTGCACCTCCGGAACGCAGTGTGGAAGTGGATTCTGCGTCGACGGATTCTGCTGCAATCAGGCGTGTGGCAGCCAATGTCAGGCCTGCGATGTGACCCCGGGTACCTGCACCACGGTGGTCGGCGCGCCCCGCGGCGCGCGCACCGCCTGCGGAGGCACGGGTGCGTGCGTCGCCACGTGTGACGGAACGAACGCCGCGGCATGCACGTACCCCAGTTCGTCCAAGGTGTGCGGCACGGCGAGCTGCACGGGTGTGACGGCCACGCTCCTCGGTGCGTGCAATGGCTCGGGAAGCTGCGCGCAGAGCACCTCTCCGTGCGATCCGTACGTCTGCGGCACCACCGCGTGCAAGACGACGTGCGCGACGAACACCGACTGCCGCGCCGACCACTACTGCAGCACCGGCCTCAAGTGCGTGCCGAAGGCAGCCAACGGTGACGCGTGCTCCGCGGCCACTGCATGCACGAGCGGCTTCTGCGCCGGGGGCGTCTGCTGCGACGCAGCCTGCACCGGCACGGGCTTCTCCTGCTCGCTCCCGACTGCGCGCGGTCGCTGCTCCAAGGCGAACGCGGTTGCGTGCACGACCTCGACGGAGTGCGGCTCGGGCTTCTGCGTCGACGGCGTCTGTTGCGACAGCGGCTGCACGGGACAGTGCCAGGCCTGCGACGTGAGCGGCGCAATCGGTACGTGCTCGCCTGCGAAGGGCGCGCCGCACGGATCACGGAGCGCGTGCACGGCGACGCCGACCAGCTGCGGTGCAGCGTGCGACGGCGTGACGACCACGGCGTGCAAGTTCGCCACCCCGGCCACCGCGTGCGGGGCGCCGACGTGCGTCAACTCGGTCGAGACCAAGGTCTCGACGTGCAACGGCGGCGGTGCATGCTCCGACGTGCCGAAGGGGTGCGGCACGTACCAGTGCGGCACGAACGCGTGCAAGACGACGTGCACCGTGAAGGCCGACTGCGCGGACGGTCACTACTGCAGGTCGAACGCGTGCATCCCCATCGAGGGTCTAGGCACGAGCTGCACCGACGCAGCCGCGTGCCCGAGCGGGTATTGCGTCGACGGCGTCTGCTGCGGCGTGGCGTCGTGCGGTGCAGGGCGATCCTGCAGCGCCGGGACGACCAAGGGCATCTGCGCGAGCCTCGGCGGCACGGTGTGCGTCGCGAACAGCGAGTGCGCGAGCGGCGCGTGCGTCGACGGCTTCTGCTGCGACGGCGCGTGCAACGGCCCGTGCGAGGCGTGCAATCAACCGGGCTCGATCGGCAAGTGCGTGCCCGTCGTCGGAGCGCCGCTCGCCGGCCATCCTTCGTGCAGCGCGTCGCCCACCGACGCGTCGTGCGGTCTCCGCTGCGACGGCACCGACGGCAAGAGCTGGAAGTTCGCGTCGACCAGCGCTTCCTGTGGAACACCGAGCTGCGGCGCCGGCCAAGAGGTCGGCGTGTCGACCTGCGACGGCGCGGGCACCTGCAAGCCCTCGACGAAATCGTGCGGCGCCTACGGGTGCGCGGCGACGTCGTGCCGTACGGTGTGCGCGATCGACTCCGAGTGCGCGACCGGATACTTCTGCAAGGCCGGCGCGTGCGTCGGCAAACAAGCGCTCGGAGACACCTGCATGGACGCGACGCAGTGCGCGTCGAACCTGTGCACCGACGGAGTGTGCTGCGGTGTCGCGAGCTGCGGCGCGGGTGCGGCGTGCTCCGCGCTCGGTCCGTTCGCGGGCACCTGTCTGAAGCGGAACGGCTCGACGTGCGGGACGAAGGACGAATGCGCGAGCGGTCGCTGCATCGACGGCGCCTGCTGCGACAAGGCCTGCGACGGCCAGTGCGAGGCGTGCAACGTGACCGGCAGCGAGGGCACGTGCACGCCGGTCACCGGATTGCCGCACGGCACGCGCTCCGCGTGCGACGCGCTCGCCGCGACCGACTGCGCGAAGACGACCTGCGACGGAGCGACGCGCGACAAATGCGCGAGCTTCGCCAACGGCGCGACGACCTCGTGCGGCAAGGACGGCTGCACCACCGACGGCAAGGTGCAGCGCCACGGCGCGTGCGACGGGAAGGGCGGCTGTGCGCTCCCCGAGCCGGCAGCCTGCGGGCAGTTCGCCTGCGATCCCGCTGGCTCGTGCAAGACGAGCTGCGCGACCGACGCGGACTGCGGCCCGACGTTCAAGTGCGACTCCGCGACCAGCAAGTGCATCCAGGGCTCGCGCTGCAGCGAGGACCGCCTGCAGTCGATCGACAAGACCGACGTCGCCACGACGTGCGCGCCCTACACCTGCGGGACCGACGGCAACTGCCAAAAGGCGTGCGCCTCTTCGGAGGACTGCGTCCCCGGAACCGCGTGCGACACCACGACCAAGGCCTGCGTCGGCGCGGCGCAGGTCATCGAAGCGGACGGAGGGTGCACCACGAGCGCGAGCGGCCCCTCCGGCGGAGGCGCTCGCGGAGGCGCAGGCCTCGTCCTGACGGCGATGTTCGCGCTCGCTCGGGCGGCGCGCCGAAAGCGCGTCAGGCCGCTTGGAGGAGCTGCGCCGAGGTGAGCTTGTCGGCGGAGAGGCCGTCGAAGTACTTCATCAGCCCGACCTGCTCGTAGCGCGGCATGATCCGGCTCGAAAGGAGCCCGATCTCGCGCAGGTTCGGCACCAAGCGGCTGAACATGGTGCTGCGGAACTGCTCCATGCCGGGCGCGGCGTAGACGAATTTGCGCCACTGCTCGCGCGTCAGGCGCCCCTCGAACCACTCCTCGTGGATTTCGTAGGCCATGAAGCGGTTGCGCATCAGGAGCGCGACCTCGAACGCCCAGTCCTCGCGCTCCTGCCGTTCACGCTCGGAGATGTGCTTGTTGAAGTGCTCGCGGAGCGCGCACACGCCGTAGTGGACATGCCGCGCCTCGTCCTGGATCACGTTCCGCAGGAGCTCCTTGAGGAGCGGCTCCTTCGTCGTGCGATAGAGCGTGCTGAAGGCGCCGAGCGCGAGCCCCTCGACCATGATCTGCATGCCGAGGAACTTCATGTCCCACCGCGAGTCGGTCATCAGAGAGTCGATGATCACGAAGAGGTTGTCGTTGATCTGGTAGAGCTTGTTCATCTTCGTATCGAGGTAGCGATTGAACACCTCGACGTGACGCCCCTCGTCCATCACCTGCGTCGCGCCGTAGAGCTTTCCGTCGAAGAACTGCACCGCCTCGGTGACCTGCGCGGCCGCGAAGAGCGCGCCCTGCTCGCCGTGGAGGAACTGCGAGAGCATCCACGTGGTCAGCGAGTAGAGGAGCTTCCGTTTCTCGAGCGCGTTCAGCTTCACGCCCATGTCCTCGAGGACGCGGATGTCCACGAACTCCTCGGGGAGGAGCGGCACCTCCGGGTTCAGCGGATCGACGCTCGTCTTCCAGGGGAGCGAGTCGCCGTTCCACTGCCCTTCTTTCGCGCGGCTGTAGAGCTCCGCCATCTCGGGCTGATCGCTCGGGTACTTCCAATCGAAGTGTGCCGAGTGTGTCGCCGGCATGTGCGTCGGGACGCCTTGCTTGCCGCGGTGGAGGAGGAGACCGCGCACGCCCGAGGGGCCGAGCGCCGCGAGCACTTTCGGATCACGCACGTGCATGAACACGTCGAGCGCCTCGAAGTACGCGTCGATCTGGCTGCGCATGCGGGCGGGGAGGAGGAAGGTGAGCTTGCTGGAGTCGAACATGGTGGCCTCTCTCGCGTGATCGAGAATGGTGGGCTCAGAGAGCCGAGAAGAAGTCTTTCGCGCGCTCGACGTGGAAGCGCGTGACGAAGGCGTGGATCAGCGGCAGCGCGCGCTCGACGAGCGCTGCGACCTGCTGGGGCGGGAGGTGCGAGACGCGCGACGCGATGAGCGGCGTCTCCTTCTGCAGCATGGCGGCGACGGCCTGCTCGTAGATCGCGAGGTCGCGCGACTGGAACCCGAGCTCCTTGGTGAAGCCCGCGCGACGGACGTCCGCCCACAGCTCGAGGAGCCACGCGTCGTCGCGCGCGATGAGCGTGCGCCGCTCTCCACCAGAGGCTTCGGCGATCGCGGTCGCGAGGACGCCGATCTCGATCAGGCCGTCGAGATCGTCCTGCACGAGGCCGAGCTCTGCGAGGAGCTGGTTCGCGTCGACGGTGGTCACCCGCTCGTCGCGCGGGCGGAGGGCAGGTCCGAGGTAGCTCTGCACGTCGCGGAGGAGCTTTCGCTGCGCGGGGCTGAACGCCTCGTCGCGCTGCTCGATGAGCGCGCGAATCGCCTTGAGCGGGAGGAATCGTTCGTGCTGCAGCTTGCGCACGAGGAGCACGCGCTCGACGTGCTCTTCGCTGTAGTAGGCCATGTTGCGGCCTGTCTTGTGCCCTTCCGGCACCAGCCCCTGCTGGATGTAGAAGTGGATCACCTGCCGCGGCAGACCGGTCTTCTCGCTCAGATCCTTCATCCGGTAGGGGAAGCGCGTACGGTCCACGCCCGGGTCGTGCGCGCCGGATTCGACGGGCGCGGATGGGTGGGCGGTGTTCATCACGCGCCCTCGGCGATCTCGATGGTGAGCGACTGCCCGGGCAAGCCGCTCGGAAGGCCCGAGGGGCGCGACACGCACGCGAGGATCTGCCCGCGGTCGCGCTCCTCGCGCGTGAGGCAGTTCGGCTCCTCGTCGGCCACGTCCCCGTCGACGAGCTTCACCTTGCAGCGACCGCACCCGCCGACCGCGCAGGAGAAGGGCATCGCCACCCCGGCCGCGAGGCCCGCTTCGAGGAGCGTCTGCCCCGGCTCGACGACGATGCTGCGCTCGCTCTTGCCGAAGCGGATCATGATCGGCTGCGGCGTCGTCGCGATCGCCTTCGAGGTGCGCTGCGTGGGCGACGAGAACCTCTCCTCGTGGAGCCGCTCGACGCCTCGCGCCGCGAGGGCCTCGCGCACCGACACCATCATCGGCTCCGGCCCGCACAGGAAGTACTCCGCGTCGTTCGGCCCCGTTCGAAGATTGCAGAGCGCCGCGAGCTCGCGCGCGCAGGTCGACGCATCGAGCCGACCGGTGCCGCCCATCCACCCAGCGGGCGGCGACTCGAGCACGTGGCGGACGACGAGACGCGGGTCGGTCGCGAGCTCGGCGAGCGCGGTGCGGAAGATGACGTCGTCGAGGTCGCGGTTGCCGAAGAGGAGGGTCACGCGGCTCGCGGGCTCTCCGGCGAGGACGCTCCGTGCGATCGACATCAGCGGCGTGATTCCGCTCCCGCCGCCGATCAGGACGACGTGGCGCGCGGCATCGGCGCGCGGCGTGAGACCGAAGGAGCCGGACGGACCGAGCACCCGCAGAGCGTTCCCCTCGCGGGCGTGGTCGTTCAGATGGCTGGAGACGCGCCCGCCCGCGATGCGCTTGACCGTGACGGCGAGACCCTCGCCCATGGCCGAGCAGATCGAGTACGCGCGGCGGTGCGGCTCGCCGTCGATCTCGACCACCAGCGTGAGGAACTGTCCCGGCAGGAAGTCGACGCGGGCGCCGTAAGGGTCGACGAGGTGGAGCGTGACCGCGTCCTTCGTCTCGCGGACGACGCGCCCGATGCGCAGCGTGCGGCTCGCGAGCATGTCCTTCTCGATCAGGTGGTGATGGCGCTGGAGCGCTCCACGCGCTTCGAACGGCGCTGCCTTGCGGCCGACGAGATCGCTCGCGACCGTGAGCAGATCGCGGCGGAGGGCACGCAGCCGGGAGCGGACGTGGGGGAGTGCGAGCGGCGTCATCGAGTGGACCCAGGTGTAGAGGTCGGCTCGTACAGTGTCAAGTGTCACTTGTCACTTTCGCGCGATGCCGGGCGCGGCTCGCTACCGGTGCGCTCTGGCGAGACTCTAAGGGCGGTGAGCGACCCCAAAGACGTCGTCGAGGTGAAGCAGGCCGAGCTCATCGCAGCGGAGCGCGAGTCCGCGAACGAGAAGGCGATCGCGAGCGCCGACGAGCCGCCCATCGTCGCGCGGATGGTGATCGAGATCCGCAGCGACGGGACGCGGACGATCGCGCGCGGAGCCGCCGAGGACGCGTCGACCGGCGAGAAGGTCGCGATCCAGATCGAGGGGACGACGCCGCTGGCTCTCGCGCTCTCGATGATGAAGACGGTCGCGACGCTGCCGACCCTCGCGCGCACCGCGATGAAGGCGCTCGCTCGAGACAAAGGACGACGCGACTAGCCGTCGATCGTCGCCGCGAGGAGCCGGGTCGCCTCGCGGAGCGAGCCCCAGCCGATGATCTCGACCTCCTTCGGCGTGAAATACACGACCGTGAGGAAGAATCGCTCGATCTCGCGCTTCACGCGTGTCGGCAGATCGGTGCCGTTGCGGAGGCCGTCGAAGCGCGGCGCCTCGACCGGCACGGCGATCAGGCGATCGTTCCGCTGGATCTTCCCTCGCTTCTTCTCCTTCACCTTCACCACGCCGAGCAGCGCGCACGGGATCACGACGCCCGGGTGCGTCGGCACGTCGTGGAGCACGAGCGCGTCGATCGGATCGCCGTCCGGCGCGCGCGTTCCGGGCACGAAGCCCCAGTCGAACGGGTAGTGCAGCCCGAGGGAGAGCGGCCTCCCGAGCGTGAAGGCCGCGAGCTCGGGATCGTACTTCAGCTTCACGCGCGATCCGCGCGGCGCTTCGACCACCACCCGCACGTGGCCGTCGCGGTCGTGGGCCGGGAGTCGATCGAGCTGCGTCATGGTGCCGATCGATGCGGCCCCGTCCGTCCTGTTCCTCACGCGACCTCGCGCGGCGAGCGCGTGACTCACGCGGGCTGCGGCACGCTGTCGGGCGGCAGCTCGTGCGCCTCCCGGACTCGAGCGCCGTACTGCGCGCGCCACGCGCCCCGCGTCCAGCGGAGCCAGTAGAGCGACGAGGCGAGGGTCGTCTCGGCGATGAAGCCGAACCAACCGCCGACCGCGCCGAGCCCGAGGTGCTTGCCGAACACCCACGCGGCGCCCGGCACGCACACCCACGCCACGCTGATCCCGATCACCGCCACCATGCGGACGTCCTTCGCGCCACGCAGCGCGCCGCGGAGCACGATGGTCACGGCGTCGAGCGCCTGGAACACCGCGGCCACGAGCAGCAGCCTCCGGATGGTGTGCACGACCTCGGTCTCCTGGCTGAAGAACCCAGCGATCCTCCCGCCGAAGAGCGCGAACGCCACGCCGCACGCCGCCATGAACCCGGTGGCGAGCGCGACCGCCGTCCGCGTCACCCGATCGGCCTTCGCGAGATCCCGCTCGCCGAGGCTCTTCCCGACGAGCACCGACGCCGCCTCCGCGACGGCGACGCCGGGGAGGAACGAGGTGCGGATCACGGCGAGCGCGACCTGGTGCGCCGCGATCTCGTGCGCGCCGAGGCCGCCGAGGATCGCGGTGAAGGCCGCGAACGCCATCATCTCCATGCCGAACTGGAACCCCGTCGGGACCCCGAGGACGGAGATCTCGCGCAACGCGGCACGTGGCGTGAGCGCGCTCCGCTTCTCCCCCACGTCGCGCGCCGCGATCGTCACGACGTACGCGAGGAAGATCGCCTCCACGGTCTCGGCGATCGCCGTGCCGTAGCCGGCACCTTTCACGCCGAGCGCCGGGAGCCCCAGCTTCCCGTAGATCAGCCCCCACGCCAGCACCGCGTTGACGGCGTTGGCGAGGAGCCCCGCGATCATCGGCGTGCGCGAGTCCCCCGCGCCCTGTCGGTATTGCACGAGCGCCGACACGACGCAGATCGACATCGCGCCCCACGTGCGCGCCGCGAGGAAGTCCCGCGCGTAGGGGATGGTCGCGGGATCGATCCCGAGATGGAGGAACACGAACGAGGCGTCGCGCGACACGAGCCAGATGGTCGCCCCGAGCAACAACCCGAGCATCACGCCGGCCTGGGCGTACGCGAGACCGTCCTCGCTGCGCCCTTCTCCGACCGCGTGCGCGGTGCGGACCTTCACGCCGCGCATGATCCCGAACACGATCGAGTAGTTCAGCCACATGATCGTCGTGGCCACGCCGACCCCGCCGAGGGCTTCTTTTCCGAGGCCCGAGACGAGCTTCGTGTCGACGAGCCCCATCGCGGTGTCACCCAACATCGCGACCGCGATCGGCCACGCGAGGTTCGTCACCTCCCGCCGCGCAGACGCGTTCTCGCCCGAGTCCCGGAGCACGGGCCGCTCACCGGCGTTCGACCCACGCTTCGGTCGCATGGCGTCGCGTAGGACGTGCACATGCTGCCAACTGCGCGAGCCGAAGGACATGGCCGGAGCGGCCCAGCGTCTCAGTCTGCCCGGCCGCGCGCGGCGTGTCGGGGGAGCAGCCTCTGAATCCACGAACATGTCGTCCTCCACGATGAGGAGCCCCGGATCCCAGACGGCCAGGCGTCCGGGGCTCCGAAGGGACGACGACTGACGCTTAGTAGTGAGCTCCGCGCGCGACGGAGGAGAGCGGAAGGCACGCGACGATTCCGCCGACGAAGTCCTGCTTCATCTCGGTCTGCGTGGGCTGCGTCCAAATGGTGTTCATGCTTCTTCTCTCTCCGAGCCGTACTTCAAGGGTCGGGTCATCCCCGACGGTCGTTACGAAAGAATCTCTGCAGTCGCGGCGCCGACGTCCCCGTTCGCTCGGCGTCGTGCCGAGAGAGCCGGGCACGGACCCACGGCCACGGCCACGGCCACGGCGAGACGAAGCGGCGTCAGCGTCTCGTCTTCCGGAACGAGAACGGGTGGGCTCGCTCGATCGCGTCTCGCTCTTTTCCGTGGCCGTGGCCGTGGCCGTGGCCGTTGCCCGTGCCCGCGACATGGCGACGACGAACGCGCAGAGACGTCGCGCCTGAGACCTTAACCCCCGGGGTCAACGCTTCAGGAAGCACTTGCGCACGAGATCCTTCGAGCTCACCTCGACAGCCCCCGCGCCAACGGCCCGCACGCGCGCCTCCACCCCCAGGTCGTAGTGGGGATGCTTCGCGCTCCGATGGAAGGCCATGCGCGGGACGCCGATGCGCGCGGCGAACCCATGGAGCTCGTCGAGCTCACCGTCGGTCGCGAGATGACACGTCGGAAGACCGCAGGCGCGATCTTCCCGATGGACCCTCGACGGGTCGACGTAGACCGCCACTCAGGTGTCGCTCGTGCTCGCGGTCTTGTCGAGGGCGGTCGGGATCGTGTGCCTCGGCTTGAAGCGCTTCGGCTTGAACGTCTGCGGGACGAGGCCGGCTTCGCGCAGGAACGAGACCGTGCGGAAGAAGCGGATAGGCGCGAGGCGGGCGGGGACCTCGCCGTCCTTCGCGATGCGACGCTTCCACAGCTCGTTCGCGACGGCCCACTGCGCGAACTCGCCGACGTTGCGGAAGATGGGGATGATCTCGCGGCGCTCCGT
The DNA here is from genome assembly GCA_046593995.1 of Polyangiales bacterium. Classification (GTDB taxonomy): domain Bacteria; phylum Myxococcota_A; class Polyangia; order Polyangiales; family JADJMO01; genus JALHOE01. The sequence continues at coordinate 8,828 of JBKJQC010000113.1, read as the reverse complement.
GACGAGGTAGACGTAGCCGAACTTGATCGCCACATCGAGGAGCCAGAGCTCGCCGGACTTCCACTCGCCGAGGCAGAGCAAGCCGGCGGGCGCGATGTCGCCTCCCGTGTCGAAGGCGTCAGAGACCTCTTGAGGGCGCGTCGGATCGGCGAGCCAGGTCGATCCCTGCACGACCTCCTCGAAGTCGGGCGCGCGCTTCGGATTTCCGATGGCGCGCTCGTGCATCAGGCCGATGTAGGTTCGCGCGTTGAGATCGAGCACGACTTCCGACTCGTCGTCGGCGAGCTCGCGCAACGCGTTCTCGAGATCATCCAACTGCTCGCTCGCGATCTTGCGCGTGGGCTTGTAGCCCAGTCGGTCGAGATCCGCGGCGAACTGCTTGCTCAAGTAGCCGGACATTCACGTCTCCGAAAAGCGCGCTTCAAGCGGGGACTACCGACCTACGCTGGAATGTGCAAGAAGATTGCGTACCCGGGGCGGAAAAAAGACGCGCGCGCCTCACCCCGAAAGCTCTCCCGGTCGCTCACAAGTTCGTGCTCCACCCCGGCTTTCACCGCGTAGAACGCGTCGGGACACGACGCGGATGGCTCGCATCGGCGGTCGCGTCCGCGCTCACCCTCTCCGGCGCTCTCTCGGGCGTGCTGACCAGTGGGATGATCGGAGCACTCGCGTCGGCGACCGCCGGGTGCGCCGGGTGCGCACGCCCGCCTCCCTTCCCCGCCGAGTCGACGCCCGAGGGGGCCTACGCGCGGATCGCGCTCGCCGTGGCGGAGGATCGCGTCGTCGACGTGTTCGCCTACCTCGAGGACGAGGCGCAGTGGGCGTGCCACACGATCGCGAAGGAGCGACGCACCGCCCTCGAGCGCGCGAAGAGCTCGTTTCCTGCGGCCGAGCTCGCAGTCCTCGAGAACGAGATCGCGACGGACGCGAACGCCGAAGACGGCAGAGCGGTGTTCGAGCGTCTGGCTCGGACCCGCGGCTTCCCGAACCGTCTCCGCCGCGATCTCTCGGGCGTCCTCCGCGTCGAGACCGACGGCGACCGAGCGACCGTGGTCACCGCTCGCGCCACGCGGTACCCCTTCCGGAGGCGACCTGTGGGCATCTGGGGGCTGACCATCTTCACGGCGGAGCTCGCCGCGGACGCCGAAAAGGCGACGCGGGACCGCGGCCGCGTGGAAGAGGCTGCGCGCGACTGGGACCTGTCGAAAGCGCGAGATGCGGGCGCGCACTGATCTCGCCCGCGCGCGCGGGCTCGCCTTCGCGCTCACCTTTGCGCTCGCCGTCTCGGCAGCCTCCGGGTGCGCGACGGGCGCCGTCGGCTCCATCGGCGTCTATGCGCGTCGCGAGCCCTCGAGCGGACGCATCGTGGTCTCGGAGGTCCCGCCGGGCGGGGCGGGGGCGCGGAGCGGGCTACAGCCGGGCGACGAGATCGTCACCGTCGACGGCGTCGCCGTCCGATCGATGTCGAAGCCCGAGTTCCAGGGCGCGGTCCGCGGGGCCGTCGGGTCGAGTGTCGTCCTCGTCGTCCGCCGTGACAACACGCTGCAGACCATCACGGTCGTGCGCGGGCCGATCGAGATCAAGGAACGCTGAAGCGAACTTGCCCCGGCTCGACCACGCGCGCGCATGATGCGCCCGCGCGTGATCCCCGACGACCTGCTCCACGGGACGACCACCGGAAGCGCTGTCTGGCTCGCGGTCGTCTTCCTCGTCGCGCTCCTCGCCCTCCTCCTTGGGCTCGTGCTCGCGCGCTTCCTCCGCGGCGCAGCGAGCCGCGGGCGGAACCGCGTCGCCCAGGGCGGCGAGGCCGAGGCCGAGACGATCCTCGCTCGCGCGGGGTACCGGATCGTCTCGCGTCAGACGCGCGCCTCTTCGTCGTTCGTGGTCGACGGCGAGGAGCTCTCGTTCGACGTGCGCGCGGATCTCATCGTCTCCCGCGACGGCGAGCGCTACGTCGCGGAGGTGAAGACCGGGGCCGTCGCGCCCGATCCGCGCCATCCCGCGACGCGGCGACAGCTCCTCGAGTACGCGCTGATCTTCGGCGCGCGCGAGGTCCTCCTGGTCGACGTGCCCGCGGGGGCGGTGCGCGTCGTGTCCTTCGGCTTCGACGAGGCCCTGCCTGTGCGTGGGTGAGGTTCAGCCGGTGCGGAGCGTGCGATCGGTCGCCACGAGCTCCTCGATCGTCCGCGTCGTCATGCGTCCCGCGATCACGTCGGGGTGGACCATGAGCCGCTTGTGGAGCGGGATGTTCGTGCGGATGCCGCCGACGATCATCTCGTCGAGCGCGCGCTGCATGCGCCGCATCGCGCGCTCGCGGGTCGGACCGTGGGTGATCACCTTCGCGATGAGCGAGTCGTAGTGCGAGGGCACGCGCCATCCGCCGTAGACGCCGCCGTCGACGCGCACACCGACGCCGCCGGGCGTGTGGTACTCGGTGATCACGCCCGGCCAGGGCGCGAACGTGACCGGATCCTCGGCGTTGATCCGGCACTCGATCGCGTGGCCGCGGAACTGCCAGGCGCGCTCCGGCAACGCGAGCTTGCCGCCGGCGGCGACGAGGATCTGCTCGGCGACGAGGTCGAGCCCGGTGACCATCTCCGTCACGGGGTGCTCGACTTGGAGGCGCGTGTTCATCTCCATGAAGTAGAGCTGGCCGCCGTTGCCCGCGTCGGGATCGAGGAGGAACTCGAGCGTGCCGAGGCCGTCGTACGACGTCTCGAGCATCGCGCGCTCGATCTTCGAGCCCATCTCCTGCCGGCGCTCGGGCGACATCCAGGTGCTCGGCGCCTCCTCGATGATCTTCTGGTGTCGGCGCTGGAGCGAGCACTCGCGCTCACCGAGCGAGCGCGCCGTCCCGTGCTTGTCGACCAGCACCTGGAACTCGATGTGGCGCGGGCGCTCGACGAACTTCTCGGCGTATACGTCGGGGTTCTTGAACCCGCTCGCGGCCTCGGCGGTCGCAGACTGGAACGCGCCCTCGATCTCCTTCTCGGTGCGGACGATGCGCATTCCGCGACCACCGCCGCCACCGGAGGCCTTGAGGATCACCGGGTACCCGATGCGCTTCGCTTCTTCGCGGGCGTGTGCGGGGTCACGGAGGACGCCGCTCCCCGGCAGGAGGGGGAGCCCGAAACGCACCGCGTTGTTCCGCCCACTCACCTTGTCGCCCCACTGGCGCATGGCCTCCGGGGTCGGGCCGATGAAGGCGATGCCGCAGCGCCGGCAGACCTCGGCGAACTCGACGTTCTCCGAGAGGAAGCCGTATCCGGGGTGGATCGCGTCCGCGCCGGCGATCTCGGCGGCCGCGATGATCGCCGGGATGTGCAAGTAGCTCTTGCCGGGCGCGCTCGGGCCGATGCATACCGCTTCGTCGGCGAGCCGCACGTGGAGCGCCGCAGTGTCCGCCTCGCTGTGGACGGCGACCGACCGCAGGCCCAGCTCGCGACACGCGCGGATGATCCGGACCGCGATCTCTCCGCGGTTCGCGATCAGGACCTTCTTGAACATCTTGAACATCGCGCACCGCGCTCTAGACGAAGGGGACTCGGAGCGGAACCGATGACGCGCGCCGACGCCCGACGTAGGAGTTTCGGGATGGCGTCCGATGGGAGGCAGCGTCGGATGCCGCGTCGCCTCGCCGCGGCGGGCATCGGCTTGCTCGCGACGGCCGCGACGGTCGCGATGGGCCTCCTCGCGTGCCCGTCCCCGGTGGCGCGCCCGCCGGATCCGCCGCCGCTCGTCGGGTCCCCCTCGGCGTCGGTCGAGCCCCTCGGCGAGGTCACGCTGCAGTCCGCGCTCGAGGCCGCGTTCGATGGCGACTTCATGCTCTGTTACAAGCGCGGGCGGACCGCGCTCTCGATCGCGCCCGACGATCTCGAGACGATGGAGCTCACGATGCGCTGCGCACACGCGCAGCGCGTCCTCCCCGAAGCGGTCGCGTGGGTGCGCTCGGCGTACGCGCCGCGCGTGACGGCACCGGTCGTGCGCTACGGCCTCGCCCTCGCGGCGCTCCTCCGGGGTGAGCTCGGCGAAGCGCGCAAGGCGTTCGAGAAGCTCGCGCCCGAGGCGCCGGCGGCGGCGTACCACGCAGCGCTCGCGGCTCAGCTCGACGACGATGTCCAAGCCGCGGATCGGTTCATCACGGTATACGTGAAGGCCTTCCCAACCGATCCTGCCGGACGCGTCCTCCAGAGCGAGATCGTGTGCGCGCTCGATCTCGTGAGGTGCGGCGCGCTGATGGACACCATCGGCTCGAGCGACGACGACGAGACCGCGGTCGCCCGTCGACTCGGTGCGGCGCTCTCTGCGCCCGTATCTCCTTCGCGCACGCGACTGACGATGCTCGCGAAGGACGCGGACACCCTCGGCTCGGTCGCCTTCGCCGACGCGTTCTCGGTCGCGGCGGTCGCGCGCGAGGGGAACGATCCCGCGACCATCCTCGTTCGGAGCCCTCGCTCGGGACGCCCCGAGCCCGGGCCGGGCGTCGATCTCGTGAAGCTCGCCCATCCGATCGCGCGGCTGCCCTTCGCGACACGAGTCCACCAGCTCGCGGTGCTCAACGACCCTGCCGTCTCGACCGCGTTGACGCGGATGATCGCGCTCTTCTCGACCGAACTCTCGACGTGGCGCCAGGCGCGCCGATTCGAGCGCACTGCGGTGCTCGCGCGGAAGGAGCTCGAGAAATCGGCGCCGGTGCGCTGGCGGACCTTCGCCGCCACGTTCTTCGCACGCCCGGACGAGATCTGCGATCTGGCGAGCACGCTCCCGTGGACCGACCGCGGACCGATCGCGACCTCCACGCGCGCGAAGTGCGAGATCACGCTCGACTCGGGGCGGGGTCGCAAGATCGCGGACGCCCGGCTCGCGGTGCTCCCCTACGGCGCGCTCGACGTCGAGACCGCGATCGAGGGCCTCGTCGCGGCCAAGGATGCGGTCGCGCTCGAGGCGCTCGCGCGACAGATCGCGAAGATCGCGCCCGCGAGCTCGCTCGTCGCCATGGCGTTGTGGGCCGCCGCCGATGCCGGCGCGAAGAAGGCACCCGCGCTCTACGCCGAGGCGATCGCGCAGGTCTCGGCCGATCCGGTCTGGTCGCGACGGCTCCTCCGCAAGTACGTCGACGCGCACGACGTGCCGCGCGCGAAGATGACGTTGGCCGCGACGATCCCGGAGTCGCCGTTGGACTCGTTCCTCTGCGGCGTGCAGGGCGAGATCCTGCTCCACGACGGCAAGCCGGGCGATGCGCTCCCGTGGCTCACGAAGTCGTGCGTCTCCGCGCGCGCCCGGAAGGAGCAGGACGTGCTCGCGAGCACGCTCTCGTCGCTCGCGTCCGCCGTCGGAAAAGCCAAGGAGACGAAGGACAAGCCCGCGCGCGACGCCGCATTGAAGTGCGCGAAGGGCGAGTGATGCGCGCGCTCTACCCACTCCTCTTCGTCGTCGCCACGATGGCTTGCCCAGCGCCGCAGCCGGTGACGTCCGGACCCTCCGCGCAGGCGACGGCCGCGTCGGTCGACACACCGGCCGCGCGCGGTGAGCCGCTCGAGTTCGTGCTCGATCCCGTCGACCGCGACTACGACCACACGCCGGAGAGTCAGGCCCTCCGCGGCAAGCGCGCCGTGGTGTTGGTCATGGCCACGTACGACGTCGGCTCGCTCCTCGCGCTCCGCACCCTCGCGCCGCTGCTCAACGATCTGCCGAAGGACGCGGCGTGTCTGCAGGTCGCATTGCAGCCGGTCTCGGATCGCGAGCTGATCGGGCCGTTCATGGACGCGGAGAAGACGCCCTGCCGGCGTGCGATCGGCGACGCCAAGCGCGGCCGGCTCGGCGATCTCGCGAACGTGAAGGTCATCCCCACGGTCCTCGTGTTGCGCGCCGACGGCACGCTGGCGGGCGGGATCCGCGGGACGTTCAACCTCGACGACGTGCGCGCGCTGCTCGATCGCGCGAAGTGACCGCGCGAAGTGATTGCGCGAAGTGGGCTCAGTCGGCGGCAGCGTCCGGTGCCGCATCCACCGATGCATCAGCGGCCGACGGCGCAGGGCCGGTCGCCACGACGCGAATGAAGTAGTTCGCGCAGCTGTCGTTCTTGACGGCGATCTCCTCCGCGTCCTGTTTGAGGTACACGGCCTGGTTCCCGGCGGCCGTCGATGATCCTCCTCCGCCGACGACCTCGGGGCGCTCGCTGAACGCCAGGTACACCTGCACGAGCGCGGGGCGTGTGCCGAACTTGTGTTTCAGGTGGAGGAGCGTGCTCCCCTCGTACGGAAGGAAAGGCCCACCCGGCGGGCTCGACTCGTAATAGAGCGTCTGCCCGTCGCTCGTGGTCGCACCACCCGTGAACGTGCGCTCCGACGGCGAGCACGCGGGCCCGCATCCAGGTGCTGCAGCCGCGACGAGCGCGAGGCAGGCGAGGGGCGTGAGGAGCGCGCGGATCATAGGAGCTTCGCCGCATCTTTCGCGTGGTAGGTGAGGATGAAGTCCGCGCCTGCGCGCTTGATCGACGTGAGCAGCTCACGGACGGCGCGCTGCTCGTCGATCATGCCTGCAGCGGCCGCGGCTTTCACCATCGCGTACTCGCCCGACACGTTGTACGCGCCGAGCGGCAGATCGAACGACTCGCGGATCATGCGCAGCACGTCGAGGTAGGGGAGGGCCGGCTTCACCATGAGCATGTCGGCGCCCTCTTCGACGTCGAGCCGCGCCTCGCGGAGCGCTTCGCGCACGTTGCCCGGATCCATCTGGTAGCCCGCGCGATCGCCGAACTTCGGCGCGCAGTCCGCCGCCTCGCGGAACGGACCGTAGAACGCGCTCGCGTACTTCACGGCGTAGGAGAGGATCGCGAGGTCCTCGTGGCCGTCCTCGTCGAGCGCCTTGCGGATGGCACCGACGCGACCGTCCATCATGTCGCTCGGCGCGACGATGTCGGCTCCGGCGCGCGCGTGGGCGACCGCGGCCTGCGCGAGGATCTCGAGCGTGGCGTCGTTGTCGACCTCCATCTCCTCGGTGTCGCCCTTACCGTGACGCCCGCCGCGACGTACCGGTCGCAGGACGCCGCAGTGACCGTGGTCGGTGTACTCGTCGACGCAGACGTCCGTGATCACGAGGAGCTCGGGCGCGGCGTCCTTGATCGCCTTGATCGCCTGCGGCACCGGTCCATTCGGATCGAACGAGGCCTCGCCGCGCGGATCCTTCTTCTTCGGCAGCCCGAAGAGGATGGTCGCGCCGATCCCGAGATCTCGGAGCTCGCGCGCTTCGCGGGCGACCGCGGAGACGGGGAGCTGCATGATCCCGGGCATCAGGCCGAGCGGCTTCGGCTCCGTGATCCCCTCGTGCACGAACAAGGGGAACACGAAGTCGGATGGGGACACGCTCGTCTCGCGCACGAACGCGCGCATCGCGGGGGAGCGACGCAGTCGCCGCGGGCGATGGATGGGGAACGCCATGGAGCGTCGTTAGCGCGGCGGCCGCGCCGCAGCCATCGCTGGCTTCGCGCCAGCGTGTTGGAGCGCCACCGCGACAGATCAGAGATCGAACCGCGCGGCGACGACGAGGCCGGCCATCGTGTACGTGCCGCGCTCCTCGATGTCGCAGCCGCCGGAGCAGCGCGACGAGTCCTTGTACTTGGTGAACGAGCCACCGCTCGCTTGCACCATGGCGTCGAAGCGGAGCTTCTTCGTCGCCACGACCGAGAGGCCGAAGCCGAGGCGGATCGGCACGAACCCTTCGGCCGTGAGCTTGTCGATCGTCGGCGTGAACGAGGTGCTGCCGTCACCGCCGACCGAGACCGAGCCGCCGACCGCCGTCGGTACGGCGAGCCAGCGATAGCCTGCGCCGACGTCGAAGTAGAAACCGACCGGTCCGTTCGGGCTGGTGTTGGCGTTCATGCCGATGCCCACCATGTTGGCGCTCGGGGCGTCGACCGCCGATCCGGAGGGCTTGCCGAACCGAGCGTGCTCCCAGAACCCGTAGAAGGTCCACGACGGACTGAAGTGGAAGCCGGCGTCGGTCTCGAACATCCAGCCCGAGCTCGCGATCCTGTCGAATCTCCCAGCCTCGGCGTCGTCACCCGCCAGGTTGCCGCCCGGTGTCACCGAGCCCACACGCACGCCGAGATTGAACGCCGGCTCGAAGGGCGGGGGCGGCGGGGGGAGAGGCGGCGGCTGCGCGTATGCGTAGTTCGGCGGCGGCGGAGGCGGCGGCGCATAGACGGCGGCCGGCGGCGGGGGCGGAGGCTGCGGTGCGTAGACGGGCGGCGGCGGGGGCGCGGGTGCGGGCCCGGGCACCGCGACGCTGCCCGTCACCTGGAGCGAGCCAATCTGCGCCCACGCGATCGCCTTCACCTCCCCGGTGGGGAGCTTCACCATCACGTACTCGCCCTTCACGACCTGCTGGATCTCGCCGATCACCACCTCGCCGTTCACGAGGACGATGGTGCCCTGCTCCGCGGCGCTCGCGGCAGGCGCGAGGAGCAGCGCGCCGAGACCGAACGAGGACACGAGCAGGCTTCGAAAAAGCAGACGAGCGATCGAGTTCGGCGAAGACATCACGGATCTCCAAGGTGCGCCGGTCGGAGGGAGCACGCGGACGGCTCCATGCAAACCGCGGACGCAGTGGGCTGGTTAGCACGATTGGTGCTGTTCCGGGGCCTGGAGCGAACGAACGTTCACGCCCCCCCACGACGAAGAGGTCGGGTCTAGGGCGTGAAGTCACGCGGCTTCGACGCCCCGTCGCCCGCTGCCGCTGCCAGTCGTCAGTCGTCAGTCGTCAGTCGTCCGACAATGGACCGAGAAGAGAGGCGGCCTGCGGTCCCTCTCGCTCTCGCTCTCGCTCTC
>JBKJQC010001144.1:0-3411 GCA_046593995.1 Polyangiales bacterium | reverse complement strand
CCGTCGCGCGCGCGACGTCGAGGAGCGTCCCGTTCGTCTCGAGGACGACGGAGCGCACGCCGGCCGTCTTCGCGTGCCGGATCAGCGCGGCGAGATCCCCGCGCATGGTCGGTTCGCCGCCCGTGAGCACGAGCTCGTGTGCCTCGCCCGCATCCCCGATCCTGCGCTTGACGGCGGCGTGCGCGATGGCGCGCGGATCGTCCTCGGCGCGGCGGATCGTGCAGAACGTGCAGGCCAGATTGCACCTGGAATTCAGCAGGACGCTGTGGGTCCGCACGATGACCAGCAGCGTACTACACTGAAGGGGCCATGGAGCCGGACCGCCAGATCGAGATCCAGCTCGGCCACATGTGCAACAACCGCTGCGTCTTCTGCGTCAGCGGGCAGCGCACCGCGATGCGCGAGGCGTTCCCCATCGCCGCCGACCCCGTCGTCGACAAGCTCCGCGAGGCCCGCGCGCAGGGCATGGAGAAGGTCACGCTCCTCGGTGGCGAGCCGACGATCCAGCCTGAATTCCTGCGCATCGTGCGCGCGGCGGTCGACCTCGGCTTCTCCGAGATCGTCGTCTTCACGAACGGCGTGAAGACCGCGCGCGCCGGCTTCGTCGACGAGATCCTCGAGACGGGAGGTAACTTCACCTTCCGCCTCTCGTTCCAGGGTGCGACCGAGCGAGCTCACGAGCGCACGACCAAGAAGCTCGGGTCGTTCCTCCGCCTCGTCGAGACGATGCACAACCTGCGTGCGCGCGGACAGCGCATCACGGTGAACATGTGTGTCGTGTCGTCGAACTACGAGTCCGTCGACGCGTTCCCGGCGCTCCTCGTCCCGCTCGGTGTGAGCCAGCTCCACCTCGACATGATTCGGCCGCTCGACGCGGGCGTACGCACCGAGGAAGAGATGCGCGCGATGCTCCCGCGCTACTCGGAGCTGGTGCCCGCGCTCGGGCGCATGGTCGAGGGATTCCCCGACGGATTCGACGTCAACATCGGCAATCTGCCCTACTGCATCGCGCCCGGTCTCGCGCCCTACATCCACCACGACGGCAACCCGACGCTCACGATCGCCGTCGACGGCGACGACGACTTGAGCGAGCCCTGGGACAAGTACGAGAACAAGCGCCGAGACAAGATCAAGCTGCCGTCGTGCGGCGAGTGCGTCTTCGACGATCGCTGCGGCGGCGTCTTCGACACGTATCGACGCTTCTACGGCACCGACGAGCTCGTACCCGTGACGCGCGCGCGTCTCCCGCTCGTCGACCCCGAGCGCCGGATGTTCACCCTGCACGCCACGCGCGAGATCGAGACGCTGCGCCGACTCGGCGCGGAGGTGCACGTCGACACCCACGCCCAGCGCGTGGTCGGGACGTTCGACAGCGGGCTCGCGATCTCGCTCGAGCGGCCGGGCGGCGGCGCTGCAGGCACCGACGCGTTCTCGCTCCGAGTCGTCGCCGCGCGCTCGTTCGGCCGTGACGACCTCGCGTTCCTCGAGCGTGTGTTCGGCGAGCTCGTCGAGGCGACCAGCGCGCGCGTCCTGCACGGCGTCGCTCCCGACGCGCTGTTCCACGGTCCGCTCCGCGGCATCGCGGCCGTCGATGGTCGCATCGGCCGATGTCTCGCTCGTCTTCGCGCGAGCGCGCCGTTCCCCGCGCTGTCGTGGCGGGATGCGCGCCTCGGCGAGGATGGTCGGTCGGCCTCCGTCGCGCTGCAGCATGGCGATGGCGTCGGCGTGACGCTCGCGTTCGCGGTCCACGGCGACGGCGTGCGCGGCGGCTACAAGCTCGACCGCGCCGTCAGCGCTCCACCACCGACGCTGGTCGATGGAGTGCGCGCTGCGATGCAGGCGCTTCGTGGCGATCAACCCGCGAAGTGACGACGCGTACGAAAGGGCGAGCATGCGTCGACGAGAGCTCTGCGCACCACCTACACTCCCACGAGCGGATGCGCGTTCCTTCGTTCCCCACCGTCGTCGAACGTGACGCGAACGACGCGCTCGGTGGACTCTACGACGTGCTCCTCAAGCAAGAGGTGAACGCAGTGCGCGTGCGTTCGGTGCTCCCGCCGGACGTCGTGCGCACGGTCGTGGAGCGCCTCGAGAGCGGCGGCTTCGCGGTCGCCACGACTCGAGTGCCGGAAGGGGAGCCGGTGCAGCTGTCCGGAATGCCGCTGCAGTGGGCCGAGCCGGATCTCGCCGACTACCTGCGGACGGCAGCCGCGTATCGGGTTGCCAGCCAGACGCTGTGGGGCGCCATCGATCACGAACGAGTCGTGCAGACGCTCCTCTCGTCCCTGACGGCGACGACCGTCGAGCCGATGCGGCACGCGCATGGGGCGCTCTACACGCCGACCACGATCCGACGGCTCTCGTCCGGCGGCGCGATCCCGCCGCACCTGGAGAATCACCAACTCGCATTCGCGCCCTGCACCGAGCTGCGGCAGAGCATCGACACGAGCGCGGTCATGAGCTTCCTCTTCCTGCTCGCGGCGCCAGAGAGTGGCGGCGAGCTCGTCCTGCACGAGATGACCGACCACGATTTCGAGCGCTCCGAGCGCGCGCGCAGCGGGCAGGTGGCGCTCCGCGCCGAGCTCGCGCGCCACCGGAGCGGCGCCATCCATCTCGAGGTCGGCGACGCGCTCGTGTTCGACAGCGGGCGCTACGTGCACGAAGTCACGCCCGTCGTGGGCGCGCGACGACGGTGGACCATTGGTGGGCTGCTCGCGCGGCGGCGAGGGGGCGGCGGTGTCGTCTATTGGGGATGACGCGGCGACGCGACGCGACGCCGTACGCGCGACCTATGCGCGGAACGTGGAGGCACGGACGCGGGTCGACCGCGTCGACCGGTACATCCACTTCGGTCACTGGTCGACCGAACCCGCGAATGGCACTGCGGTGGACGAGCTCTCCGACGCCCAAGCGCGATTGGACGAGATCCTGCGCGAGATGGCGAAGCTCGACGACGGCCTCTCCGTGCTCGACGCCGGCTGTGGCTTCGGCGGCACGCTCGCAGCCATCGACCGCGAGCGCACCGGCATGCGGCTCGTCGGACTGAACATCGACGAGCGACAGCTCGCACACGCAGGGCAGGCGTTGAGCTCCTCGCGCAACGTGGTCGAGTGGATCGCGGGCGACGCGTCGGACCTCGCGGTGTTCTCTGATGGATCGTTCGATCGGATTCTGGCGGTCGAGTGCATCGTGCACTTCGCGTCGCGTCGACGCTTCCTCGGCGCAGCGGCTCGCGTCCTTCGCGGCGGCGGCCGCCTGGTGCTGAGCGATTTCGTGCCGTCGCCCGGGCTCCGAGGTCTCCGCGGGACCGAAGCGATCCCGTTCGACGTCGATCGCCTCGTTGCCGAGGGCCTCAGCCCGTGGACCGACTTCTGGGGAGAGGACGCCGACTACGACTCCCTTGCCGCGGCG
>JBKJQC010001141.1:0-3318 GCA_046593995.1 Polyangiales bacterium | reverse complement strand
AGCGGCTCGCGATCAAGCTGTGGAGCGGCTGGCCCACGTTCCCGCAGGTGTTCGTCGACGGCGCGCTGATCGGCGGCGAGGATCTCACGCTCGCGGCGCTGGCCGCAGGGAAGATCCCCACGGCCTCGCTCACCGCGAGCGGCGCGTCGCCACAACCGCAGTGACGCGTCAGAAGCCGCCGCAGAGATAGGGCACTGCGGCGGACACCATCGAGTCGGTGCACTTTCCTCCGCTGCAGTCCCACGACGCGCACTGCAGATCCTGCTCGCAGGTTTGTCCGACCGGGCGGCCGACGGCGCACTTGCCGCTCGTGCACACGTAGCCGAAGCCGCACGACGTGTCGTCGCTGCCGAAGCACGCACCGCCGAGCGGGGTCGCCTTCACGCAGACGCCCGCGCCGTTCGAGAAGTCGCAGGTCAGGCCGTTGTCGCACCAGCGCGGCGCCGAGGTGAAGTAGTTGCAGGCTTGCCCGAGGCCGACGACGCCATAGGAGCGGCAGATCTTGCTGCTCTCGTCGCACCTCGCCACGAACCCCACGTTCGCAGCGCAGTCCGTGTCGCGCTGACACGCGCCGCCGGGTGCGGTCTTCCCCTTGTACATCTGGCTGCAGGGCGCTTGCGACTTGATCCAATTCATCAAGTTCAACGAGCACGACGAGGTCCACACCGACCAGCCCTGCGCGCACGCTTGGGCCCAGGAAGGATCGTAGGTCGTCTTGCCCGCGAACACGCCGTCGCGGCCGTCGTCGCACCAGTTGTTCATCACGTCTTCGCACCCGAGCTCGTCCCACTTCTGCCCGCGGGAGATGCAGCACTTCTGGAAGGACGGGCTGCAGGTCGACTGCGCGATCCTCGTGCAGACCTCCGAGAGCGTCGGTCCGCTGTCGTTCGGGTTCGGGCCGATCTCGGGGAAGGTCCCGGTGTCCTGCACCGCGGTGTCGACCACTGCGCCGGTGTCGGGCACGAAGGTGTCGGGGCGCGTGCCGGTATCGGGTGTTCCGCCATCGAACGGGAGATCGCCGTCGTCGACGCTGCCATCCCACGGATCCACCGCGTCGCCGTAGCCGGCGTCCCACGCGGGAGGCGGCTCGTCGTCCGCGTTCCATGCGCCGTCGTTGCCGTTGTTCCCGCCGTCGTCGCCGCCATCGAGCGCGCCGATCTCGGGGGAGATCCGGCCGCCGCACGCCATGAGCGAGGCGCTCGAGAGGCCGAGGACGCCCAACGTGAGCGACAGGGTGAGGGGACGAACGTGGCGCATGTCGGTTCTCTCTCGCGCGAGTGGGGTAGCGCGCCAAAGGCATCGCACGTGCCACGGCAGAGCACCCCTTCTCCGCCGAGGAATCTCGGATCGGGGGCGCCGGCGTCCACGGGCGTCCACGGCCGTTCACACAGGGGGCCGTGCATTTGTTGTCGGAGTGCCCTGGCCCGAGCGCGCTGCCGCGAGTTACCTTCCGCGGCGTGAGCGATGGCGAGGGGGACGACGGCGAGGCGAAGACGCAGACCTGCGTCGGCTGCGACGACGTGTCCCCGCCGATCGCGACGAACTACACGCTGATCGGCACGCACGGCTGGCGCCTGACCCGCCGCACGCGCACGAACGGCGAGTTCGCGGCGGAGTGGCGGTGCCCGACCTGCTGGCTCGCGTTCAAGCGTCCGTCCCAGACCTGAATCACGCGCCGGAGTCACGGGCGGGCACGCGCAGGCCGAGCAAGGCGCGGATCGGCTCGCCGAGCACCGCGACGACGAACAGATAGATCGCCGCCGGCACGAGCGGCACGACCCCGGCGAGGACGCGCGACGGCACCGGGACGCGCGCACCGATCGCGAGCGCGGCAGACACCGCGAGGACGACGCGGAACAGCGAAGCGGGACGCAGGTAGCGACCGACCGTGCGCGCGACGACGAATGCGACGAGCGCTGCGCCGACGACGAGCCCTCCGGCGAGCCCGTATGCGACCGCGCTCCCCAGCTCGAACACGTGCACCGGGAGCGACGCGCCGATCGACGCGCCGGTGACCGCGCACGCAGCGACCGCACCCATCACGACCGCCGCGAGCCGGCCGCGTCCCGAGGCCGCGAGCAGCGTCGCACCGAGCGCGGCGATCGCGGTCGCACCATGGCCGATCGCGAGGGCGCGGAGGATCGGTGCGCCGAGCTCGAGAGGAAACATCGCGTCCTTCGTCGCGCCGTACGCGAACTTCATGATCGCCTCGGGCGCGCCGCCGATGCCCGCGACGAGGAGCCCCGCGACCACCAGCGTCGCCGCCCCACCGCGCTCGATCTCGTCCCGCACGGCGGCGTCGTCTCCACGCGCGTGCGCCGCGGCGACCGTGGGAAAGAGCACGTACCCCGCGGCGAGGAGCACCTGATAGGGAACGAGCCCGAAGGCCTGCGCCTGCGCGTAGAGCCCGGCCATCGCGTCCGCGAAGAGCTGCGGCGCGCTCGCGCCGTACGCGATCGCGCGCAGCGAGACCGCGCGCCCGAGGATCATCAGATCGACCTGCAGCACGAGCGACTGGAACGCCTGCAGCGCGAGGAGCCCGCCGAGGAATCGTAGGTGCGTACGAGCGTCGAAGGTCGCGTCCGCCGTGAGCACGATGTCCGCGCGCGGTGTGGGGTCGCCCGACGACCGACGCAGCGCGAGGCGCGCGAAGGGCAGGATGACGACCGCGGCGATCGCGAACCCGAGCGCGGCTCCATAGGCTCCATCCCCGTCACGGTGCGTGGCCCAAAACCAGCCGACGCCGATCATCGACGAGGTCCGCAGCGTCGAGTACCCCGTATCGAGCGCGGCTTGCGCCCCGAACGCCTGCGCGCCGTTGAGGGCGCCGACCATCGCCGCGTACATGCCGTAGGCGACGAGCACCCCGGCGAGCGCACGGAGCGGCCGCGCGAGGTGCGGCGCGTGTTGGTGCGCGACGATCGCAGGGATCGCGCAGAGGAAGAGGATCGCGAGCGCGAGCCCGAGGAGCGCATGCATCCTGAGCGCGCGCGCGGCCACGTGCGAACGCGCTCCGATGGACGCCGCGGCGACCGCGCGCGAGACCGCCTGGATCGACGCGACGACGATGACGTTGTTCACGAGGTTCACGAACGCGGTCGCCCGCTTGAACCCGCCGAACCCCACCTGCCCGATGGCGACGGGCAAGAGCACGCTCTGCCCGAGCCCGACGACCAGGAACCAGACCTTGGCGGCCCCGATGGCGAGCGCACCTCGCCGGACTGTGCTGGCCATGGACCCCGCGAGCGCTACCGCGCAGCAGGCAGCCCCGTCAAACCCCAGCGTGGGCACCCCGAACCCGGCGGCGCGGAATCCTGC
>JBKJQC010000903.1:0-15614 GCA_046593995.1 Polyangiales bacterium | reverse complement strand
CTTCGGCGACACCTTCGAGAACGACGGCGTCGGCGGGCCGGGGTGGCGCTCGCCGGTGCTCCTGCGCTCGGAGCCGGGCGGGCTCGCGGCGGGCATCACGTTCAACGGCGCCGCCGGTGGGACCTACGCGAAGCAGCTCCTCGCGTACTCGCACACCACCAGCGCGTACTCGACGTGGTTGCCGACCGACGTGATCACGATCGGCAATCGCATGTACCTCCACTACATGGTCAACCAGGGTCTCGGGAACGTGCTCTGGACGAAGATCGCGTACTCCGACGACAACGGCGAGAAGTGGATCGAGAGCGGCGCGCGCTGGGAGGGGAACGAGAACGGCAACCTGCGGCAGGTGTGGACCTGGGAGCGTGGCGACGACGGGTTCGTCTACGTGATGTCGACCAGCTTCCGACGCGCGGATCCGATCCTCTTGCACCGCGTTCCTCAGGACCAGCTCCTCGATCGCAACGCGTACCAGCCGTGGGGGTTCAAGGACGGCAACTGGGCGTGGGGCAACCCCGCGACGGTGGTGCTCGACGGGAAGTTCGGCGAGCTGTGTCTCCGTCGGGTGGAGAACAAGTGGCTGCTCGCGTGGTTCAACGCGGCCGATTACGACATCACCATCAAGGTCTTCGAGGGGCCGACCTCGAACCTCTTCACGGCGAAGGTCTACAAGCCGATCAAGGGCGGCGCGTGGGGAAGCGAGAACGACACCACCGTGGCGCAGCTCTACGGCGGCTACATCCACCCGGACTCCACGCTGCACAATCTCCACCTGATCGTGTCGCAGTGGAACACCGCGACCAACTGGCCCTACCGCGCGATGCAGTTCGTCACCGGCGTGGAGTGAGACGCGCGGAACCCGGCCCCCGACCTCCAAAACGAGGCACGTGAGGCACGCGAAGCCGCGAAGCACGCGAGATGACGCGGAGCGTGAGAGCCGCATGACGGCGATATACCTGCCGAGGCGCGAATTCGCGCGCGCGCGTGTTAGGCTCGTTGTCGCGTGCTTTCGTGCGCGCGTGCTCGGAGAACGTGCGTTTCGCGCGTCGCACGACTCGGGAGGAGACATCGATGCGCGGTTCTGAGATTTGGGCTTCGGTCGTGGCGATGTGTGTCGTCGCGGGATGCACCGCGGGCCCGGTCGACGACACGGGCGTCGACATCGACGGCAACGGCGACGGATCGATCGGTGCGCACGATGGCGCGAACGGCGACGGCGCGAATGCCGACGGCGCGTCGAGCGATACGAACTCGGGCGACGGCGCTCCCGCAAGTGACGGCGCGTCGAAGGACGGAGACGGCGGAGACGGCGACGGCGCGGCGAGCAGCAAGGCGTGCACGAACGACGGCGAATGTGCGAGCGGGCTTTGCGTCGAGATCGCCAACGGCACCAAAGCGTGCGCGGTCCCGTGCGGCGCGGCAGGAACGTGCCCGAGCCCCGAGTGGCGCTGCGGCCCGTCGACCGTCGCCGGTGGTCCGAACGTGTGTTGGCCGCGTTTCAACCACCTGTGTCGACCGTGCGAAGCCGACGCCGACTGCCGATTCAAATATGCCGAGCAGTCGACGGGCGACGACTCGGTCTGCGTGAAGTCGACGACGACGATCGGCAATCTTTCGACCAACCTCGGCTCGTTCTGCGGCGCGACGTGCGACGACAGCAAACCGTGCCCCGACGGCTTCAAGTGCGGCACCGTCGCGGGGTCGCCCGCCGGCACGCCGACGACGTGCGTCAAAGCCGATGGCGCGTGCGAGTGCCGCGCGAACTGGATCGGCAAGGGGTACAAAACGTCGTGCGACGTGACCGTCGCGAGCGTCGGAACGTGTAAGGGCGTTCGCGAGTGCTCGAGCACAGGCGCGCTGCCGGCGTGTACGGCTCGAACGCCGTCGGCCGAGGTCTGCAACGGCGTCGACGACGACTGCGACGGCACCGTCGACGAAGGCGGCGATACGCTCTGCGCCGACGACGGCCTGACGTGCACGACCGAGAAGTGCAACGGCACCGCGGGCTGCGGCCGCGATCAGATGCTCTCGACTTGTAAGATCGACGACCTCTGTCGCAATGAAGGCGAACGCCAGTCGACGAACCTCTGTTACGTCTGCAAATCGTCGTCGCCGAGTCAATGGTCGCGCGCGACCGACAAGTGTCTCATCAACAGCGTCTGCTACGACGCCAACGCCATCAGTCCGCTCGACCCGTGCGATCAGTGCAAGCCCGTGAACAACGCGAGCGATTGGACTCGCTTGCCCAGCGCGTGCGTCATCGGCAACACGTGCACGCCTTCGGGCACGGTGAACCCGGAAAACCTCTGCCAAGTCTGCGATCCCGCGCGCAACGCGACGGGCTGGTCGGACAAGCTCGATACGTGCGTCATCAACGGCGCGTGCAAACAATCGGGCGACACTTCGGCGGCCGGCACGTGCGAGACATGCAACCCGGCCACCTCCCGCAGCGCGTGGACATTGGTCGCCGACAAGTGCCTCATTTCGGGCCAGTGTTACGCGAACGGTGCGGCCAACGGCGCGCTCTCCTGCCAAGTCTGCACGCCCTCGACGAGCACGAGCACTTGGACTCAAATAGCGGGCACGTGTTTCGTCAACAACACCTGTTACATCAGCGGCGCTGCGGCGCCGGGCAACACCTGCAGTCAGTGCCTGCCGTGCGACACAGCGGGCGGCGCCCCCGCCGGCGCAATCTGCGGCACCGCCATTCAGAACGCGCTCTCGAAGCAGCAGTTTACCAACTCGCCTTCGACTCGCCTCTGCGAGGGGGGCGATGACACTTGCCGCACCGCCTCGTATTGCAGCGGGGGCACATGCCCGGTGCGCGGCTATGTGCAAGACGCAAACGAGTCGAATAACACCTTCAGCACTCCGACTGTCGTTCGCTCCGGCACCGACTGCGACGCCACCGGCTCGTCGGGCTCGGGAAAGATCTCGAGCTCCAACGACGTCGACTGGTTTCGTACGAGATTTAGCGACGAGACGAATTGCAGCGTCGACCCGCTTCTCTCGGTTACGTCGAACGGCGCAATCGTCCGCGCGTGCGCGTACGCACGGTGCACGGCCTACAGCAACTCCAGCATCGACTGCGGTGACGGCGCAAGCGATAACTCGATTGCCGGTTGGATGGGCTGCTGCAAAACGGGAACCAGCCCGTCCGTGAGCTACACGCCGCGGTGCGATACGCCGTGGTTCGACCCCAACAACAGTGCGGAGGTGAAGATCTCCATTTCGTTCCCGTCGTCGACCGCCGTCTGCGCCGACTACTCCTGGACGACGCGATTCTGAGAAGCGAAGTCCTCGCTCGCGGTCGCTACGACGCTACGACGTCATGGATCCGCCCCCGCTCAGCACGTGACGGTCACGCGCAGGAACGTGGCCGGGATGGACGTGACGTCGTTCGTGCCGCTCTGGTTCTGGCTCACGAACAGCTCGTTCAGCTCTTTCGCGAGGGCGTCCGCACGGCCTGCCTTTTCGGCGGCCTCGAAGGCGTTCATCGTCGGGCCGTAGTACGTGCGGAACGCCGTCACGAGCTCCGTCGGCGGGGCGGGGTGACGGAAGGTGAACGTGTCGCGCGCGAACGCGATGTTCTCCTTGGCGATCCCCGCGGCCGCGAAGCGCTCGAGGACGTGGCTCTCCACGCCCCAGGTCATCGGGCTCACGAATCCCTCGGGCGGCGGGGGCGTGTACGCCGAGCTGATCTTCAGGATCTGCGCGACCAGCGTCGGATCGTTCGGGATCCAGTTCCCCATCACGATGCGACCCCCGGGGCGAGTGACGCGCACCATCGACTTGGCGACGTCGAACGGCTTCGGCGCGAACATGGCGCCGAAGATGCTGACGACGAGGTCGAAGCTCTTATCGTCGATCCCTTCGAGATCGCACGCGTCCCCCTGGCGGAAGCGGCAGCTCGTCAGCCCCTCGGCCTCCGCGCGCCGATTGCCTGCGTCGACGAGGTTGCGCGCGATGTCGACGCCGAGCACCTCCGCGCCGAGGCGAGCCTCCGGAAGCGCGGTCGTCCCGTCACCGCACCCGAGATCGAGGACTCGCATCCCCTTCTCGATCCCGAGCGTCGCGACGAGCTCTTCCCCGCTCTTTCGCATGCTCTCGGCGATACGCGTGAAGTCCCCTTTTTCCCACAGCGCTTGGTTCGGATTCATTCGATGCTCCGGGGGTTCGGTCGTAGAGGGATGCTCGACGTCGTGAGGCTACCAGAGCGAGACGACGGCGTGCTCCTCGCACAGGCCCGGTAGCGCCGAGCGGCGCAGGAGCCGGATCCCCGCCATCAGCTCGCGCTTCTCGATGCCGCGCTCGGCGACGTCTTCCTCGATGACGTAGACGGTCATCTTCCGCTTCTCGATCAGATCGGCGACGTCGCGATCCATCTTCGGCGCCTGCGTCTGCGTCCACGTGCCGATCGACATCCCCGGCGCTCCCTGCCCGGTGACGGCGTAGTTCACGGCGTTCGCGCGGAGCACGACGGTGTGCTCGGCTCCGGCGCCCTGCATCGCGGCGAGCACCCACAGGATGGTGTCGTCCTGCTCTTCCATCACTGCCCGGTACGCCGACTCGACGATGTTCAGTGTCTTCTTGGCCATGGCGCGCTCCTTACTTCGTGGGGATGACGAGGACGTTGTCGGACGCTTCGGTAAAGGCGTGGAAGTCGGCGGGCGAGCCGCGGCGCGTGCCGACGACGAACTCGGTGACGCCGCGTTCGTCGACGCACATGCCGCAGTTGACCCAGTCGACTTTGCCGCCGTGCTCCTCGGCACACGCGAGCAGCGCCGCGACCTGATCCTTGGTGGTCGGGTGGTTCTCCTCGGCCACGTTCTTTCCGTGGACGGGGTTCGGGTGGGGCGCCTGGCGCGAGAAGGCGAGGGCCGAGGCGCCCTCGTAGGCGAAGACGTTGATGTCGAAGCCGCGGCGCGCGATCGCATCGAGCAAGCGGAACGCGGTCGTGAGGTTCTCCGACTCGTAGGGCGTGGGCCGAGAAGTTCGATCGCGACCTCGAAGACGTCTTCGCGGTGCAGGACGAGGTCACGCGACACATCGTGGGCCAGCTCGAGGTGAAGCTGACGGCCGCCAAGCGCGCGAACCTCAGTCAGCCGCGGACGAAGGTGAACGCCGAGGTCTACGACCTGACGATGCGCGCGCGCGCGAACCACTGCATGTTCGCACCGGCGCGCGCGGCCGAGGCGCGCGTGCTCCTCGGCAAGGCGATCGAGCTCGATCCCACGTTCGCGCCCGCGTACGCCGTGCTCGGTCTGGTGCACGCCGCCGAGCACGTCAACGGGTGGATCACGGCGGAAGACCACGTGAACGTCGGGATGCAGTACGCCCGCCGCGCGCTCGAGCTCGATCCGGGCGACGCCCAAGCCCACCAGGCGATCGCCATGCTCTCGCTCTTCCGTCGCGACTACGAGGTCGCGGAGCGCGAGGCCGAGCGCGCGATGGAGGTCGGTCCGAGCTACTTCGGCGCGTTCATGTGCCACGGACAGATCCTCGATTTCACCGGCCGGCACGCCGACGCGATCGTCTCCTTCGAAAAGGCGCTCCGGCTCGATCCCGGGAGCGATCTCCTCATCCATCTGATCGGACGCGCGCAGCTCGGCGACGGTCGCACCGCGGACGCCGTGCGGAGCTTCGAGCGCCGCCTGGTGAGGGCACCGCGCAGCGACATGAGCCGCGCGTACCTCGCATCCATCCACGGCGCTGAGGGGAGGCTCGACGAAGCGCGCCGCCTGTGGGCCGAGCTCCGCGAGATCAACCCGAAGTTCTCGATCGAGCGGCTGAAGCGCGTGCTCCCTTACAAAGATCCCTCGTGGTTCGAGCGCTTCTCGGGCGGCCTCGTGGCCGCCGGTCTCGTCGAGCGCGCGAGCTGACGAGCTGACGACCGCAGTCACGCGGCGGGGGCGGGCGCGCCGAATCGGCGTGACTCCCGTTTTCCATATGCCCGAGGCCCGCGCATGAGCGAGCATGGAAAATGAGATGCCCTCAGGACTTTCAGCGAGACGCTCGGCGAGGAGCGTGACGTCTGCGGTCGCGCTCGCGGCGCTCGCCGGGGTTTCCGCGAGCGGGTGCAGCACGGTGCTCGGGATCGGCGAGGTACCGCCGGAGCCGCGTGACGCAGCCGCTCCGCTCGATGGATCGCTCACGGACACGTCCGTCACCGACACGTCGGTCGACGTCGCTCCAAGTGCCGCGGGAGTCCGACCGCCCCTTCGGCCGACGTCCGACTCGCCGACCACCAAGCCGGCGAAGCAGCTCGTCTTCGCGATCCGCCGCTTCCATTTCGGGAGGAACGACGCGACCGATGCCGCGGCGGCCGACAGCGTCGCGTGGAGGAAGATCGGCTTCGACATCGACGGCGTGGCTACCACGCAAGCGGCGGCGCTCGCGGGGACGCCCGGCACCTGCAAGGCGGTCGAGAAAGCTCCGCTCGGCAACCTCGCCGACGGCGACGAAGGCCGTGACAACTCGTTCGGCGCGAACCTCTTCCCGCTCATCAACGGAGCCGGGCTCGGCAAGATCGAAGAGAACCTCGTCCGCGGCATCGAGAACGGCAGCTCACCGACGATCCTGTTCGTGCTCGACGACGTCGGCGAGGGGGAGAACGACACGTTCGTCAGCACCACCGTCTACCTCACCTCCCTTCCGTCGCCGCACGTCGCGCCGAAGTGGGATGGCAACGATGTGTTCCCGATCGACCGCCTCTCGCTGACGACGACGCAGGTCACCGACGGCAGGATCAAGATGCTCGATGGCTACCTCTCCGGCGACACGTTCACGTCCGGTACCTTCAACGACACCAGCAACACGTATTCGTTCTACTTCCCGCTCGCGAAGGCCGGGTTCCTCCCGATCTCCTTCGCCACGCTGACCATGGTGATCAAGCTCGATCGCGCGCACGAGAAGGCGCTCTCGGCGGTGCTCACCGGGGTCATCGAGCCCGGGGTGTTCCAGGGCGTCATCGACCAGATCAGCGCGGCCTATCTCGGGTGCAACCAGAGCCTGAGCGAAAGCCTCCTCAAGAAGATCTACGAAGCGTGCGACCTGACCCTCGGCGCGAAGGACTTCCTCGATCCCACCGGCACGAAGGCCTGCGACGCGATCTCGGTCGCGATCGGGCTCGACCTCGAGCGCGTGAGCTTCCCTCAGACCAGCCAGGATCCGGTCGCAGCAGCGAGCTGCACCGACGGCGGGATCTGAGCGTCCTTCAGAACACGCCGATCGCGAACATTCCGGCGCCCTCGCCGCTGACGGCCGGTGCGACGCGCACCCTCGCCGAGGTCGTCGCCTGGTCGGCCGCGGACGGCGCCGTGAGGAAGAGCAGCGCGCCCGCGAGCAAGAACGCGCCACCGGTGACGAACGACACCGTCGAGACGGACGCGAACCGGACCGCGCTGCCGTGGCTCGCGACCGCGCCGGCGTGATCGGGACACGACGTCGTGCTGCACGCGGCCTCGGACTCCGACCAGCGCGAGCTCGCGCGGAGACCGAAGTAGCTGCCGAGGCCGAGGCCGATCAACCCCACGCCGCCGAGCACGAGCCCCGACGTGCGCCGCGGACTCCCGGGCGCGGGGCGAACCGGCAGCGGCGCCGGTGCGTCGGCCCGGGCCGGAGCGGGAGGCGTCGACGGCGCGCCGATGACCACCGACTCACGGCGCGCCTTCTCCCCTTCGATGACGACGATCTTCTTCTCGAAGGTCTGCCCGCTGCTCGTGCGGAAGCCGAGCACGTGCTCGCCGGGATCGACGAACACCGCCCGGCCGTCGAGCTTGGCGAGGAGCGGCTTGCCGTCGATCGTGACCGCGACGTCGGAGAGGTCGCGGCCGTCTCCGTCTTTCGCGGTGAAGACGATGGTGGGCATCGCCTTCTGCAGCTCGTCGAGCCGCTCGGCGCAGTCGTCGCGGAGGGTGCTCGGGCAGCTCGGATCGAGGCACGCCCTCAGCGCCTCGGCGGCTTCGGCGAAGTGGAGATCGCGACGCGCGTCCTGTGCGCGCACGTTGGCGTCGATGCACTGCTCCTTCGACATGGGGGCCGCCGCGGCCGACGCGTGCGCGAGCAATGCCACGAAGAACGGCGCGAGACGTGAAGCGCGCATGCGCATCAGAGGCACTCCGCCTTGAACTTCTTGTTGCCCTTCGCGTCGAAGGTGTACGGCGGATCGCAGTTCGACTTCGGCGCAGGCGCCGCCACCGTCGCTGCCGAGACGGAGGCCGGCACGCGCGGCTTCGAGGTGGACGTGACCGGCTTGGCGATCGTGCTCGCCTGCGGCGGCGCGACCTTCGCGGCGGCGACCTCGTCCGGGGCGCTGGTCGAGGTGCTCGGCATCGGTATCGTGATGGCCGCGGGGGATGGAGCGGCCGCGGCGACCGAGGACTGGGCGGTCCGCACCGGCGGCGTCGCGGCGGGTGATCCCGCGGAGGACGCATCGGTGCGGTGCGCCGCGGAGACGGCCGCGAACGCGATCCCGGCCGTGAGCAGCGCGGCCAGGCCGGCGACCAGGATCGTCCGCCCCCGATTCGATGGGACCGCCGCCGGCCCGCCTTGCGTGCCGCCGAGCGGGGCGAGCGTGGACTGGCTGCCCGTCGGCGCGTTCACCGTCGGCGCGATCGCGACGTCCGTAAGGGGGGCGTTCGGAGGCGGCGGGAGCGAACGGACGATCGGCGCGCCCCGCGCGCGGCCGACGTTCTCGATGGCGACGAACGAGCTCTGACTCGACGCAGATCCGAAGGGAACCAGCATCGCCGCGAGCTCGGCCGCGCTCTGCGGCCGCAGATTGCGATCGCGCTCGAGGCACCGCAGGACGACCTGCTGGATGCCCTCGGGCAGGTCGGCCCGGACCTCGTGCAGCGGCGCAGGGGGCTTCGACAGCACCTTCGTGATGAGCTGCGGCAGCGTCTCGGCCATGAAGGGGAGCTGCGCCGACAGCAGTTGATGCAGGATGACGCCGAACGACCAGAGATCGGCGCGATGATCGACGTCACGCGCCGACTCGAGCTGCTCCGGCGACATGTACAGCGGTGAGCCGAGGAGCCCCTGCGTCCGCGTCATGGCGACCGCGCCCGCCGTCAGGTCGGTGCTCGCGAGCTTGGAGATGCCGAAGTCCAGGACCTTCACGCACGGCGTCCCGTTGCGACGCTCCGTGACGAACAGGTTCGCCGGCTTGAGGTCACGGTGGACGATCCCTGCGGCGTGCGCCTCGGCGACCGCTTCGAGCGCCTGCATGACGTAGTCGACGGCGTCCGCGAGAGGGAGCGGGCCTCGGCTGCGGAGGAGGGAGTCGAGATCCTCCCCGTGGAGCATCTCCATGACCATGTACGGCTCGCCGGTAGGGAGCCGGCCCACGTCGGACACGCGGACGACGTGCTCGCTCGCGATCTTCGCGGCGGCGCGTGCCTCGCGCATGAAGCGCCGGACGACCTCGTCGCTCTGCGCGTGGTCCGGGAGGACCATCTTGATGGCCACGAGCTCGTCGAGCATCACGTGCCGCGCCGCGAACACGAGACCCATGCCGCCGCGCCCGAGCTCTCGCTCGACCCGATACTTGTCGAGAAGTACGTCCCCCGGCGCGACCATCGTAGCCCGAACCTTATCAATGCCCCTCGGGAGCCGCCAGGAGTCCTTCGGCCCGCGCGAGACCTGAGTGTCCGACGCGCGGCCGATCGTGATGCGCATTCGTCGAACATCAGCAGGAGGAACGCGTGCGTTCAGCGCTTCGTGTCGCGCTTCTCGCGCTTCTCCTGCTTGGCTGCCGGCGCGGCGACGTGTTGCGAGCGGCGCTTCGGTTCGAGCCGGCCAGGCGCCGCGACATCAGCCGGCAACACGAGATCTTCAGCGCTCGGCCGTTTCGCCGACATGCGAAGCGACGAATGAGAACGAGCGGCGGCGGTGTTCGAAGGGCAGCCGCGCTACTCGTCCTCGTCGACCTCTGACCTCAGTCGGCGGTGTCCCTCGAACACCGCGACCACGACGACCTCCTTCGGGAAGATCTGATAGACGATGCGATACGAGCTCCTGAATACCTCGCGGATCTCGATCGAGGTCGAGGCCGATCGACGAGACAGGGTGAGCTTCGTTCCCTTCATCGGCGTCGCGCCCCGGCGCTATCTCGACTGGTTCACGATGCGAGAACGCAAAGCCAAGGACGGACGCCTCGCCGACTGGACTGCCAGTCGAGCAGCCCCAGCGTTCCACCCAGCGCGACTCGACGCCGTCTACCCTGATCGTGCGGCCGACGCCGTGGACCGGCTGGCCGAGCTCGTGCGAACATCGGACGCCCAAACAAGGAACAGTGCGACATGAGCGAGAAGCGCAGTCTTCAGGACGTGTTCCGGGAAGCGCGGGAGGAGATCGATTCTTGGCCGGAGGGGAAGCGCCGGTTCTTCCAATTCGCGCGCGAAGAAATGCGCAGGGTCGATGGCGCGACAGCCGCATGCGATCCGTCACCTGCGCTCACGTCGCGTGACACGAAGACCGGATAGTCGCCGGGCGCCACCGAGGGGTCGTCTTCCACACGAAATCCCCAGCTTCTCCGCTTTCGCGCCGCGCCGGATCGCCATACCTCCGGGGTCGTGCGCGTCCTCACCTACCACGGCCTCGACACCTCGCGCGTCGAGCGCTCCTTCGACAAGGTCATCGCGGCGCTCGGAAGGGACGACTTTCGCTCCGCCGACGTGAAGAAGCTCGCGGGTCATCCCTACCACCGCGCGAAGCTCGACGACGCGAATCGTCTGCTCTTGCAGTTCGTCGAGCATCGCGGCGAGACGAGCTGTCTCGTGCTCGAGGTCATCGAGCAACATAAGCGGCGCCGCCGCGAGTACGTGAGCGCGGTCCTCGCGCGCAACGAGGCATCGAGCAGCTACACGCCTGCGCGCAAGCTGTTCGTCCGCGAGAAACAGGGACGCTACCGACCGAACGAGGCGATCGCGATCCGCGTCGCAGACGCGCGCGGCGGCGACACGTTCCAGCCGCTCCACGAAGCGCTCGGAATCGCGCTGATGGCGCCGCGCGTCGCGTCGAAACCGCCGATGTGAGCTTCTGTCCTGGGTACGGGCTTGCGGTCGCGCCTACGGTCGAATGACCTCGGCCGGCACGCGACGGATCGGTGCCGTGAGATTCGATTCTCGACGCTCGCCTGTCGCGAGCCTCGCCGCCTGGCCGCCGACGCCGCAGCGCGGCCTGTTCACAGTGAGGCGGGGAGGCGGGGAGATCCCAAACAACGCTGCCGCGCGCGTGCTGCGATCGTCGTGAGGCTCGCGCATGCGACACCGTCGTCGCGTCAAAGCCGAGATCGGCAGACCTCTCGAAAACCTCCCCGCCTCTCCGCGTCCGCGCGGCACGTTCGCGCTGCACGTGATCGAGGGGAGCGACGCAGGCAAGACGTTCGTCCTCGACGTCGATCACCCCTCGCGCACGCTCGTCGGGCAGAGCCCAGCGTGCGCGATCCGGCTCTCCGATCCGCAGGTCTCGCGGCGCCACGTCGCGCTCGAGATCGCGGGCGATCGACTGCACGTCGTCGACGTGGGCTCGACCAACGGGACGTTCGTCGGGACGATCGCGATCGTCGATGTCCAGCTCGTGGGTGGCGAGATCCTGCGTCTCGGCGCCACGTCGATCCGCGTCGAGCACCGCACCGCAGCTCCCGCGCCCCGGCCGCCGATTCGTCAGCGGTTCGGCAAGGTGCTCGGGACGAGCCCGTCGATGGTGCGGCTCTACCCGCTCCTCGAGCGACTCGCCGCGTCCGACGTACCGCTGGTGATCGAGGGCGAGACGGGGACGGGCAAGGAGGCGCTCGCCGAAGCGATCCACGAAGCGGGCGCGCGCGCGAACGGGCCGTTCGTGGTGTTCGACTGCACGGCGGTGCCTCCGAACCTCGTCGAGTCGGAGCTGTTCGGACACCAGCGCGGCGCGTTCACCAGCGCGGTCGCGGCGCGCGCCGGCGTGTTCGAGCAGGCGGACGGCGGCACGTTGCTCATCGACGAGATCGGCGATCTGGAGCTCTCGCTGCAGCCCAAGCTGCTGCGCGCGATCGAGCGCTCGGAGATCCGTCGCGTCGGCGGGAACACCACGATGCGCGTGAACGTGCGGGTCATCGCCGCGACGCGCAGGAACCTCGATCAGGAGGTGCAGCGCGGCCGCTTTCGCGACGATCTGTTCTATCGCCTGGCGGTGGGACGCATCGAGCTGCCGCCGCTCCGCGAACGCGCGGGCGACATCACCGTGCTCGCGCGTCACTTCTGGAGCGAGCTCAAAGGCGATCCCGCGGTGCTGCCCGAAGACGTGCTGGCGCGCTGGGAGAGCGCTTCATGGCCCGGCAACGTGCGGCAACTGCGGAATGCGGTCGCGCGGCAGCTCGCGCTCGGAGAGCTGGCCGAAGAGCGCGCCGAGCGCCCCTCGGTGCCCTTCGGCGGAGAGGCCGACTTCATCGGGCGTGTCATCGCCGAGGGACACGCATTGCCGGTCGCGAGACTCCAAGTCGTGCGCGAGTTCGAGCGCCGCTACATCGAGACGATCCTCGCGCAGCACGGCGGCAACGTCGTGCAGGCCGCAAAGGCGTCCGGGATCGCGCGGCGGTACTTCCAGATCCTCAAGCAGGGCACGCGAAGGTAGGTGCGATCGAGTTGATCGCAGAAGCGATCGGCGTGATCACCGCGCGGGGCGTACGCACCCGGACGAAACCGCGGTTCGTCCCGAGCAGACGGATTACGTGACGCACAAGAAGAACAGCGGCGACAGCCTCGTGCAGACGTATGTGAAGCAGTAGCGCAAGCTGGGGCGATCTCCGGCGTCGGTCTTCCGCCTGCGCTCATTTGGCTGGGGTTCCAGGCCGCGCTGGCCGAGACTTCGGGTCGCGGTGCGCCCTTCGCCCCCTGACTCGACCCTTTGCTCTCCGAGGCTGTCATGACGCGACTCCTGCCCCTGCTCCTCTGCGTGTCGGCCGTATGCACGATCGGCTGCGGCTCCGATGAAGAGACCCCCGGTGCCGCGGATCCGCAGGACACGGGTGCGGCGACGAGCGACGGCGCGACGGTCGATTCGACGGTCACCGACTCCTCGGCGACGGACGGCTCCGCGCCCGCCGACACTGCTCCCGACACTGCGAGCGACGGCTCGAGCCCCTCCGATACGAATGCGAGCGACGGAGCTTCGCTGGATGTGGGCGATGCGCGGGACGCATCGAGCCTCGGCGACGCGCCCACCGACGCCTTCGCGACCTACGCGTTCACCGTCGTCGTCGAGGGACAAGGGACCGTGACCGGATCGGGCGCGATCGATTGCGGCTCGAATTGCTCCATCAGCGTTCCGGCAGGGACGGGGCTCACCCTCACGGCCAAGCCGGCCCTCGGCTGGTACTTCGGCGGTTGGGAGCAAGCGTGCAGCGTGAGCAACATCAAGCGCAGGTGCGCCATCACGCAGGGCGCCGCGGCGAGCACCGCGAAGGCGGTCTTCAAGCCGATCGTGAACAACCTCATCTTTGCGAGCTCCGCGAAGTACGCGGGCAACCTCGGGGGTCGCGACGGGGCTAACCTCAAGTGCAACACCCTGGCGAAGGCCGTCGGTCTGCCCGAGACGTTCAAGGCGCTGATTGCGACGAGCGACGTCAGCCCCTCCGCGGTCCTCGGCTCCGGCAAGGGATTCGTGCGCCTCGACGGCGCGCCGGTGGTGCTCTCCGTGGCCGACGCACAAGCGTTCAAGATCCGGAACCACGTCCGCTACGACGAGACCGGCACGATCATCGACGCCGACGACGGCGTATGGACGGGGTCTGCGCCCCCTCTCATCACCGTCAACGGGAACTGCCAGAACTGGGCGGTCGGCACCGGCGCCGACACCGTGCACGTCGGCAGCGCGTTCGGCGGACCGAAGAACTGGATCTACCACATGCAGGAGACGTCCTGCGCCGCGGCGCACCGCCTCTACTGCGTCATGACGGACAAGACGGTCGACCTCGTGCCGGAAATGACTCCGGGGAAGCTCGTGTTCCGCAGCGCCGGGGGGATCGACGGTGCCGTCAGCCAGGCCGCGGCGAGCGCGCAGTGCGCCGCCGAGGCTACGACCGCAGGGATCACCGGCAAGACGTTCAAGGTGTATCGCTCGACCGTCACCACCCCCGCGGCATCGCTCGTCCCGGCCACGACCGTGCTCGTGCGCCCGGACGGCACGCGGGTCGGCACCGGCGCCGATCTCGCGAGCGGCACGCTGCTCTCGGGGATCTGGCAGGCAGCGGACGGCACCTACGGGTTCCCCGGGGACGTGTGGACCGGATCGCCCTCGCCGAGCGTCGTCGGCGTCGACGATCAGACGTGCGCCGGCTGGACCTCGAACACCGTCGACGACGCTGGCACCGGCTACCACGGCATTCGCGGGATGACTGGCTACGCGAACGGCCGGTTCTTCCACGACACGTCGGTCGGGATCTCCACGTGCAACCAGACATCCTCCGTGTACTGCGTGGAGAACTGATTCCCTGGCCGCGCACCTCCGACGCGCTCCCTCGCAAGACCGCGACACCTGCGCCCGCGCTTGATGCCAGGTGTCCGCAGCGTGTCGAGCGCTTTTCCGCACAATCGGCGCGATCCGGCCAGGCGCGTGAATTGCTGAGCGGTATCGCATGAGGACCCACCGCGCGCTGCTGTCGATCGCCTTCGCCTCTCTGATGGCGTGCAGCGGGAGCGCCGAGGTGCCTGCTGAAATCGTCGACGTCGACGCCTCCACCGCGGACACGAGTGGGTCCGACTCGATTGCGACGGGCGACGGGACGGTGACGGACGCGACGGCGACGGACGGAACGTCGACGGATGGAATGACGAAGGATGGAACGTCGACCTCGGACACGACCCCGTCCGGTACCGACGCGATCCCGGCCGTCGACGGCGCGTGTCCGGGCACGCTCGTGAACTGCGGTGGCACCTGTCGCGATCTCAGCGCCGACAACGCCGCGTGCGGATCGTGCACCCGCACCTGCTCGAGCGCGCAGACGTGCTCGTCGGGCTTGTGTGCCTGCACGAACGGCACCACGTGCAACGGCAACTGCACGGACACCACGAAGGATCCGCGCAACTGCGGCATGTGCGGGAAGACCTGCCCCGACGCGGAGCCGGCGTGCGTCGCCGGCGCGTGTAGCTGCCCCGCGGGTGCGAAGACGTGCGGGGGCGCATGCCGCGACGTGCAGAGCGACTTCAACAACTGCGGCGACTGCGCGAAGGTGTGCGGCAACACCGAAGCGTGCGTCGCGGGTGTCTGCGCGTGCAAGCCCGGGCTCACCAAGTGCGGCACCGCGTGCATCGACACCTCCGGAAGCCAAGCGAACTGCGGCACCTGCGGCAACGCCTGCATGGGCGGTCAGATCTGCAGTGCGGGCAAGTGCGTCGCGCAGGGGATGTGCCCCGCGGGACAGCGCTCTTGCAACGGCGCCTGTGTCGACACGGAAAAGAGCAATACGAACTGCGGCGGCTGCGGCACCGTCTGCGATGTCGACGAGCTCTGTGTGAGCGGCAACTGCGAGACCTATCGCCCGGCTTCGTTCTGCACGACGTGTCCGTGCGCGTGCGCCGGGGCCCGCTGCTGCCCGGCCCTCTCGTCCGGCGGCAGTGCGATCTGCGTCGAAG
>JBKJQC010000896.1:0-9532 GCA_046593995.1 Polyangiales bacterium | reverse complement strand
CCGAGGCACAGCACGGGGAGCTCGTTCCGTCGCGCGGCGAGCGCCTCGAAGTTGAGCTTGAGCCTCCCCGGGCACGAGAGGAACACGACGCCCATCATCGCGCCGCGCCTTCCCTGCGGGGGCAAGCTCGAGATCGCGTCGTCCGGGATCTTCAGTCGGAAGGTCGACTTCGCCTCGAATGCGCGCAGCTTCGCGGTCTGCTCCGGCGTGCCGGCCTTGCGCTCCTCGAGGAAGGGGAGCCGTCCTTGCCCCACGTCCTGACCGAGCTTCTGGAAGCACCCGAGCACGCTCGACGACGGCGGATTGAGGCACGTCGTCCACATCCACGACCGCTCGTTGCGCTCCTTGTTCGGATCGGAGGGGTCGTGCCAGAGGAGCTCGAGCTCGACTTCGTCGCCGGGATGCGCGTAGCTGCCGCCCGCGGGATCGACGCAGTCGGGCGCGACGCACGCAGCGCCGACGATGGTGCCGTCGGGGAGCGTCACAGGCTTCGAGACGCGCTTCGCGTTCATCGCGATCACGCGCAGGCTGATGATGCGCGACGCCGGATCGTGGTCACCGCCGCAGGCCGCGATCGGCACCAAGAGCGCGGCGAAGAGTGCGGCCTTCGCGCGCATTCCGATGAGCCAGGGGGACGTCACATCTCACCTCGGATGCCGATCACCGGGAGGATCGTCAGGCCGCCGATGACCTCGCTCTTCGTGTAGTTGTAGTTGTAGCTCACGCCTTCCGGGCTGCGACGGTTGTACGTGTTCATCAGGTCCAGATACGCCGAGAACTGCCAGCTCGTGAACTTCCAAACCTTGTCGATGCGGATGTCGAGCTGGTGGAACGCCGGCAGTCGGCTCTGGTTGCTGGGCACCTGCGGCACCGGCGCATAGGACCCCGAGTCGTAGTCGTACACGCCGCCGACATTCGGCGTGTACATGCGGCCGCTCACGTAGCGGAAGCGCGCGCCGAACTCCCACCCCTTGCCGAGCTGATAGCTGCCGATGATCTGGAGGATGTGGGTCTGATCGAAGACGAAGAGCGTCAGCGGATCTTCGGGGCGCAGCCGGCGCTCGGCGCGCGAGAGCGTGTACGCGATCCAACCGAAGAAGCGGCTGTCGCGCTTGTAGCGGAGCAAGAGCTCCATTCCGATGACGCGCCCGTCGCCCCTGTTGCCGTAGGCGGTGCCGGACTGCGTCGTGGTCTCGGCGGAGTTCCGCGACACGAGGAGCTGGATGTCCTTGTAGAAGCCCTCGACCGACAGATCGAGCGCCTTCGTGAACTCCTGCTCGAAGCCGAGCGAGTAATGCGTCGCACGCGAAGGCTTCAGCCCCGGCGTGCCGAACGGCGCTATGACCTGCTCCGGCTGCGGCGGCTGGTGGAAGATGCCGGCGCCGCCCTTCAGCGTCGTGCGCGGGAACCCTTGCACGACGTCGTAGCGAGTCGCGAAGCGCGGGCCGATCTCCCACGTCTGCGTGTCGCGGAACCAATCGACGCGCACGCCGGGGAGCAGCTTGAGCCCCTTCACCGGCGAGAGGTCGAGCATCATGTACGCGGCCGGTCGATAGAGCGAGCCGCTCGCCGTCAGCTCGCGCGCGGGGCGTCCGAAGAACGGGCCCGGAGCCTCGCCCGGCGCGGGTGCCGGCGGGAATTTCGCCGCGACGTCGAAGCGGGTGTGGATGATGTCGACGCCGCCGATGAACGAGGCGTCCTTGGCGATCTTCGCGCGGACGTCCGAGCGCCACGTCGTCGGGTAGCTGTCGAGCTTGAAGTAGATGTCGCCGAGGTTGAACTGGATGTAGTCCGACCCGTAGGCGAGGGTGTTGGTCCACTTCACGTTCTCGGACATCCGCTGCTCGACGCGTCCCTGCAAGCGCCAGAATCCGGTGATCGTCGAGATGTCGCCGCCGGCCGTCGGATCGCCCGCGAAGGGCGTGTTGATGGTGATGGCGAGACGATCGTTCGAGCCGAAGAACAAAAGGCGCGCGGTGGTGCGGTCGGTGACGTCGCGCTCCACCATCAGCTGGTAGTCGTAGTAGACGGGCGCGGTCGACACGCCGACGCCGACCTCGCGCAGCACCGGGCCGAGCCACGCGTCGACCCACGAGCGACGCCCCGCGACCGCGAAGCGGGTCTTCTTGTCGATCGGACCTTCGAGGAGCATGCGTCCGTCGATCAGATCGAACTGCAGCAGGCCGTGGTAGCCGTCCTTCTTCGGGGACCGGATGCCGACGTCGATGATGCCGCCGTGCACGCGCCCGTACTCGGGGCCGAAGTTGCCGGGGCGGAAGTCGATGCGCTCGAGGAGCTCGCTCGGGACGACCGAAGAGAGGCCGCCGAAGTGGTAGACGATGGGGACGAGCGTCCCGTCGACGAAGATGTTCGTCTCGAAGGGCGAGGCGCCGCGGATGATGAGCAAGCCGCTCAAGCCCGGCGGGCGCGCGACGCCGGGGAGCGCCTGCACGGCCCGGAGCGCGTCGCCGTTCGTACCCGGGATGCGCGTGATCTCTTTCTGATCGAGGACGTGGACGGTCACCTCGCGCGGAGGACGATCGCCTTTGACCTCGACGTCGATCGCGCCGCCCGTGAGCTTCGGGCGATACGTCGCCTTCACGACCTTGCCGGCCTCGAGCTGCTCCGTCGCGTCGAAGGGCGTGAACCCCTCCGACGCGACGTGCACACGCCACTTCCCGGGAGCGAGGCCCTTGAAGCTGACGAGCCCATTCGTGTCGCTGACGGCCGTCTTGTTCTCGCCCGCGGGGCCGAACAACATCACCGTCGCGCCGGGGAGCGCCTCCTCGGTGGGCGTCTTGAGCGTGCCTTCGAAGACGGCGAGCTTCGCCGCGGCGACCTCACCGGGCTTCGGCTGCGTCGGCTCGTCTTTGAAGTCGAACGAAAAGCGGTAGGGGATTTTCGACGCGATCGCCTTTCCCTCGAGCGTCGCGGGCTGGAACACGAGTCGGGCCGCGGCTTCGAGCGCCGATGCGTCGAACTCGGGGCCGCCCGATTCGAGGATCGTCGCGTTCGTGACCTTCCCCGTCGCGTCGATCGTGAGCTCGACCTTGACGTTGGCCTTCTCCCCCTTCGCGAGCTTCTCCTTCGGATAGATCGGATCGACCTTCGTCGTGAGCTTCGGCGGGATGGGGACGGCTTTCTTCGGCGGCTCCACGATCGGTGCCGGCGGCTGCTGCACCACCTGCGCGCGCGCGACGCCCGGCGCGGCCAAGACGAGCGCGACCGCGCAGGTCGCCCACGTGGGGAGAGCGACGCCGAGACCGACACCCGTCCGGGGGGGCCCCGGAGGAAGAAAAGCCATGACCCGTCACGGATGCCGAATCCGGGCGGGGGGGGCAACGGCTTTCGCCCCTTGCCTCGCCCTTGCATCACCCTTGCCTCCAGCGACTCGGGGGAGCGATCCTGCGACACCGTGACGAAGCGGAAAGCACCGCTGGAGGCCGTGCGGGTCGTCCGCGCGACCGCGGTCGACGCGAGGTCGCGCGATCTGGCGCAGGCGCGCACCGAAGCGGAGGCACTGGCGGTGCGCGCTGCAGAGGAGGAAGCTCGCGCGACGAGCGTTCGCGACGATGTGTCGCGCACGAAGTGTCGCGAGGATCGCGCGCTGCTCGATCCGGGCAAGACCGCGAATCCTCGTGAGCTCGCGCTCCTCGCGGCGTTCCATGCTGCAGCGGACGAACGAGCGGCGCGCGCGCGTGCGGCCGCTGACGACGCAGCGCGCGCGGCAGCAGAGGCTGACGCGCGCGCGGACACCGAGCGGGGGAAGCTGTCGCAGGCCCGCGCGTCGCTCGACGTCGTCGAGAAGCACCAAGCGCAGGCGCGTGCGCGTGCAGAGCGCGAAGCGCAGGAGCGGTCGGACGAGGCCGCGGAGGACGCGTTCGCGGCTCGCTTCCGCCGCTCGTGAGGCCGCGCGCGCCTGACGGGTCGGACGCGGAAGAGGAAAGCGACGCCGGTCGTTCGTCGCCCGAAGGCTCTGCACGGTAGACTGCCGACCCCATGCGCGCGTTGTGGATCGCACTCCTCACTTCTGCGTCCGCCGCGTGCGAGCTGCGGAGCTGCGCGCCGCGCGCAGGTGGCGGATCACCGGCGACGGTGCCGATACCGACGACGCCCCCGATGACCGTCGCGGCGGCGACGTCGAGCGCGCCCGCGGGGTCGGCGGACGTCACGACCGCGCCGTTCGATTTCGCGACTGTGACGCCGCTCCTCGCGCACGCGCTCCTCGTAGACGTGCAGCGCGCGATGCTCGCGAAGGACGCCCGCGCCGCGGCCGACGCGCTGAAGCCGATCGTCGACGGCGGGAAGCTCAGCGGTCGTGACGTGGACCGCGCTCGCTTCCTCCTCGGTCGTCTCCTGCAGACTGCGAAGGACGACGACGCCGCCGACGCGGCGTACGCGTCCGTCTCGAACAGCTCGCCGCTCGTGCCGCACGCGTCCCTCCGCCGCGCATCGATCGCAGCGAAGCGGGGGAAGGGGGACGATGCTCTCGCGCTCCTCGCGGTCGTACCGGACGCCGCGCCGCTCTCCGTGGACCGTCACTTCGTCCTCGGCGACGTCGCCGCCGCGAAGGGAGATCACAAATCCGCCGCCGAGGCATACGGGGCAGAACGGAAAGGCCCGCGCGCCGTGGAGGCGCTGATCCGCTACGCCGAGGAGGTCTCAGCGCTCGGCACCGCCGGCGAGCCGCTCGCGCTCGACGCCGCGAGGGGTGCACGGCGCGTCCGCTTCGAGCACCCGACCTCGAGCCTCGCGCCGCGCGCAGAGGAGGCCGAGAAGAAGAGCCGTGGTCTGCTCGCTCCAGCGGCTGCGGTAGGTCTCGGCGCACCGACGGGCGCCGAAGAGGCGACGAGCGCCCAGGCGTTCTTCGACGCGGGCAAGCCGAAGGACGCGCTGCCCGTCGCGCTGCGCGTGCTCTCGGTCGAGAAGAAGGGGAGCGAGCCTTGGTGCCGCGCCGCCCTCGTCATCGCACGCGCGCACGAGCGATTGCGCGAACGCGGAAAGGCGAGCGATGCGTACGGTGACGTCGTCGCCGCGTGCAGCGACGAGGCGACGCACGTCACGGCGCTCTACGACGGCGCGAAGATGGCGCTCGCGGCGAAGCAGCCCGATCTCGCGCGCGCACGGTTTGCCGCGGTCGAGAAGGATCACCCCGCGCACCGGCTCGCGGACGATGCGCGACTGCGTGGCGCGCTCACGGCGATCGATCACGGGGACGTCCCGAAGGGCGAGGCGATGCTCGCGGCGCTCGCGGACGACTACCCGCAAGGAGACATGCGCGCGGAGGCGCTCTTCCGCCTCGCCTTGCCGCGCATGAAGAAGGGCGATTGGGCCGGCGCGCTCCCGTTCCTCGAGAAGTCGCTCGCGTTCATCCCCCGCGAGGAGGGCTACTTCGTCGCGGGCCGTGTCTCGTACTTCTTCGGACGCGCGAAGCTCGAGACCGGCGCCGCCGAAGCCGGCTTGCTCAAGCTCCGCGCGGTGATCGCCGAAGAGCCGCTCTCGTTCTCCTCGATCATGGCGTACGCGCGGCTCTGCGAGCGCTCGAAAGCGGAGTGCGAGAACGCGAAGAAGGCGCTCGATCAGGGGATCGCGTTCGAGCCGAAGGGCGATCTCTTCGATCCGCGACGCCCCGAGACGACCACGTTTGCGTTCGCGCGCGGCGTCGAGCTCGCGTGCGTCGGCGAGAGCGATCTCGCGCGGAAGGAGCTCGCCGCGGCGGGGCTCCTCTCCGACGCTACCAAGGACCCCGAGGGGCAGTGGCTCGTCGCGTTCGTGTTCGCAAAGGCCGGCGACTCGAAGGCCGCGCACGGGATCCCTCGCGCGCGTCTGACCGATTGGTCGCGCCACTTCCCCGGCGGCAAGTGGCGCGCGGCCTGGGAGATCGCGTTTCCCCGAGCCTTCGCGGAGCTCGTCGAGCCCGCTGCAAAGGCCGAGGGCGTCCCGCCCACGATGGTCTGGGCGGTGATGCGCGAAGAATCTGCGTTCGATCCCGACGCGGCCTCGCCGAGCGCGGCGTACGGTCTCCTGCAGCTCATCGTCCCGACCGCGACGCGGTACGCGAAGCCCCTCAAGCTCGACAGCGACGCGCACGCCCTCCTGCGCCCGGCCGTCAACATCCCGATCGGCACCGCCTATCTGAAGAAGCTACGCGCCGAGTTCCCCCAGAATCCGTCGTACGCCGTCCCGTCGTACAACGCGGGCGAGGGGGCGACCCACCGTTGGCTCACGCCGCCGCTCGCCGACTCCTTCGATTTGTGGGTCGAATCGATCCCTTACGACGAGACGCGGAAGTACACGAAGCGGGTCTTGGCCTCGTACTATGCGTACGTCGCTTTGTACGAGCCTGCCCGCCTCGAGGCCGAGCTTCGCGCCGCGGCGGGCAACTGAGCTACACTTTGGAGGTTGACGCCGCGCGCAACCGGCGTTTCGCTTCGCGTCAACGGCTCGCGGTGACACCGCTTGCCCCCCACTACTTCTCGTCTCGCCCGCCGCACGGAAGTTCGGCCGGCAGGACTTCACAAAGCCTCGGAGGGAACGTGCAAGCGCAGGGAGACAACCCCCCGCCCGCCGGGGACCGCAAGCGGATCGTGAAGCGGTACTCGAACCGCAAGCTCTACGACACCCGCGAGAGCCGCTACGTCACGCTCCTCCAGATCGCGGAAATGGTCCGCGCCGGCGAGGAAGTGCAGATCATCGACAACGCGACGAAGGACGACCTCACGGAGGTCACCCTCGCGCAGATCATCTACGAGGAGCAGAAGCAGCACAGCCGCTCGGTGCCGCTGCAGACGCTGCGCGACCTCATCCACCAGCGTGGCGAGAAGTTGATGACGCAGCTCCGTGAGGGGCCGCTCGGTCGTCTTCTCCCGGAGGATCGCAAGGAAGGCGAGGAGGAGAACACGGTGGTGGACGAGCACTCGACGTACGGCGGTACGCCTGCGAAGGATGGCGACAAGAAGGGTCTCATCGACCAGTCGCGCGAGGCCCTCGAAAACCTGCAGACGCGCATCGACGAGCGCGTTCGGTCTGCGCTCGCGAGCTTCTCCCCGTTCCAGCAGATGCAGGTCGAGGTCTCTCGCCTCAAGGAGCGCATCGAAGAGCTCGAGGCGAAGCTGAAGAAGGACGAGAAGCCGGCGAAGTCCAAGAAGGACTGACTCGCGAAGGGCGGGAGCTCCGCCCGAGCGGCGTCGCGCGTTCTTGCCGGCCAGCCTTTCCAAGTAGGTCCGCGGACTTACGCTCTAGGTGCTGCCAGCCCCTCGAACTCGGGCGGGTCGTCGGAATACTCCGAGGTCGAGGCTGGTTTCCCGAGCGCCCCATGCCGACCGATCCGAGCGCGTACAGCGCCAAAGAGTTCGAGGCGCTCGTCCTGTCGCAGCTCGACGGGATGTACGCCGTGGCCCGTCGGCTCACGAAGGACGCCTCGGTGGCCGAGGATCTCGTCCACGACGCCACGATCAAAGCGCTCAAGGCGCGGGGTCAGTTCGAGCCGGGGACGAACCTGCGCGCCTGGATGTTGCGCATCCTGACGAACACCTTCATCAACAGCTACCGCCGAGGCGGCCTCGAACGCAGCACCGCGGAGGCCGCATGGGGGGGTGAGGATCCGGTCGCCGACGGCTGGATCTCCGCCGCGTCGATGCGCGCGATGCGGGAGCCCGAGGAGGAGGCCTTCCGTCCCGTGCTGCGCGCGGAGCTGAACCGCGCCGTCGACGAGCTCCCCGAGGACTTCCGCGTGGCCCTCGTGCTCTGCGACGTCGAAGAGCTCTCGTACAAGGAAATCGCCGAGTCGATGGGGACGCCGATCGGCACGGTGATGTCGCGCATCCACAGAGCGCGCAAGATCTTGCAGGATCGGCTCCGCCGCCATGCGATCGCCGCCGGCATCATCGCGGACGACACCGCCGTGTCGCCCTCGAACGTCGTGCCCCTTGCCCGCATCGCCGATGGGCGCCGCGTCAAGGAGGCGAAGGCATGAGCACGTGTCGCGAGACCGCACGCGCGTTCGACGCCTACGTCGACGGTGAGCTCGACGCGTCGCACGTCGTGTCGGTCGAACAGCACCTCGCGAGCTGCGACCCGTGCAGCGCGCGCGTGCTCGTCCTGCGCGCGACGAAGCGCGCGATCCGCGACGAGTCGGTCCGCGTGAGCGCGCCCGCCTCGCTCCGCGCACGCATCGAGCGCAGCGCCGCGACGTTGCGCGCGCCGACGGCGCAGAACGCCGAGCCGACGCGCCCCTCCTGGCGGAGCGCGCTCCCGTGGGCCGCTGCGGCTGCGGCGGCCCTCGCGGTCGGCGGCGGCATGCGGAACTACCGCGCCGGCGGGTCCGACATGGCGACGGCGTCGCTCGGCTCCCCGAGCGCGCGCGCCCAGATCCTCGATGAGTTCGCCGCGCAGCACGCGCGCCCGCTCCCTCCGGAGGAGCTCGATCCCGTGCGCATCACCAAGGTTTTCTCGCCGGTGGTCGGCGTGCCGGTGCGCCCGGTCATGTTCGGTAACGTGCCGATGAACGCGGACTACAACTTCGCGGGAGCCCGCTTGATGGCCCTCCGCGACGAGCCCGCCGCGACGCTCTTCTACGAGAAGAACGTCGGAGGCGCGCGCGTGACGGTCTTCGTCTACGACCCGAACCGCATCGTCGTGCGCTCCGCGTGCTGTCTCGCTCCGCGCGTCGTCTCGGTCCACGGCGAGGAGCGCACGATCATGGTCGGTCACGCGAAGGGCTACGGTCTCGCCGTCTCCGAGCACGACGGCGTCGGCTACGCACTCTCGGCAGATCTCGCCGAGAAAGAGCTGGTGAACCTCGCCGCCGGCCTCTGACCCTCGAGAGGTCTAGGGTCTAGGGTCTAGGGTCTAGGGTCTTCGAGAACGAAGCCTCGCTGCGCCGGGGTTTTCGTTGCTGCTGCGCGCGCGGTCTTCAGTTTTCAGTCATCGGTCGTCAGTTCGAGACGAGACGAGACGAGACGAGACACGACGACACGGGATCTCTGTCTCGCTCTCGACTGACGACTGACGACCGACGACCTCTCGGTCTCGTCTCGGACCCTAGACCCTAGACCCTGGACCCTAGACCGCTCGAGTCAGCGTCGCTTCGAGTAGCTGCCCTTCTTGCCGCCGCGCTTCGCCTTGTCGGTGCCGGCTCCCTTCGCGCCGCCGTAGGCCGCGCTGCCGACGCCTCCCGCGTAGACGCCGCGGCCGGTGGCTTCATCGGATTTCTGTAGCGTTCGGAGCTCGTCGCGGAGCGCGGCGGCGCGCTCGAAGTCGAGCGCTTCGGCTGCCTCCATCATCTGCTCGCGGAGCAGCTCGAGCCGCGACTGCAGATCCGCGCCCTCGACCTGTTCGCCGGGCTTCAGCTTCGGCACCGCGAAGTAGTCCCGCTGCGGGCTCCCGGGCGCGAGGTCGAGGATCGGCTTCACGATCGTCGTCGGCGTGATGCCGTGCGCGAGGTTGTACTCGTGCTGCACCGTCCGGCGGCGCGCGGTCACCTCGGTCGCGACCTTCATTGCGTTGGTCATCTTGTCGGCGTACATGATGA